>JAEZVB010000111.1 GCA_023443285.1 Bacillota bacterium | reverse complement strand
TACCTAAGCCGCGGGCAATACCTGCCACAAAGTTAGTAAATATCAGTCTAGCCGGACGTTCCAATAGCTCCATATAGTCCGCAATTCTCATGGCCTCCAATCGATTAACCAACCGCTCAAGTTGCTTAGCCACAAATTCGGACTGATCTTTGACAGCCTTAGTAGTATCTACCGGATGTTTATTTTCCATGCAACAGTCCCCCACCCTGTATTTATTATTACCAGGTGCAAAAAAATAAACCGGGAATATGCTCCCGGTTTATCATGCTTACATGTTTTTTACTACAGAAGCGCACCGCTGACAAAGCTCAGGATGATCTTTGTCCTGGTTCACTGTCGGGCTATAAATCCAACAACGTTCGCATTTAGTGCCTTGAGCCGGAGTCACAGCAATGGCAAGTTGCATGTCGGCGGCTTTAATGGCTTCACCCGGAGCTTGTTCAAGATTATCAGATAATGTTACGTTAGATACAATTAGCAACGTGGCTAACTCTTCCTTGATGGCTGATAGCGCAGCCAGTTCTTCACCAGCAGCATAAAGACTAACGGCAGCATCTAAGGAGTGACCAATAACTTTATTGCGACGGGCGGTCTCAAGTGCTTTGGTTATTTCACTGCGCATATCCAAGATTTTTTCCCATTTCGCTTCTAATGAAGTATCCATATACTCCGGATGAGCTGAGGGCCAGCTAGTTAACTGTACACTTTCCGGATAATTTGATTCTTTCGGCATGAACTGCCATATTTCTTCGGAAGTAAATGTTAATACCGGTGCAACCATCACAACAAGAGTGTTAAGAATTTCGTACATAGCAGTTTGTGCAGCCCGACGTTCTGTCGAAGCAGGCAGTGCCGTGTAAACGCGGTCTTTTAAGATATCAAGGTAAATGGCGCTTAGATCTACCGCGCAGAAGTTGTGGATAGTGTGATATAACAAATGAAACTCATAGTTTTCATAGGCCTGAGTGACTTTGGCTCTGACTTGCTCTAAACGCATCAGCGCCCAGCGGTCAATCTCTAAAAGCTGATTGTACGGCACTTTGTCTGTGTCGGGATTAAAGTCAGCCAAATTGCCCAAAATGTAGCGGAAGGTATTGCGTATTTTGCGGTATACTTCTGACAATTGCTTCAAGATTTCGTTTGAAATTCTGATATCGGCTGTATAATCGGCAGATGCTACCCAGAGGCGCAGAACATCGGCACCATATTGTTTGATAACTTCCTGAGGATAAATTACGTTGCCAACCGATTTAGACATTTTACGACCTTCGCCATCAACAACAAACCCGTGGGTTAATACTGCTTTGTAGGGTGCTTTTCCCTCGGTAGCCACTGCTGTTAAGAGCGAGGATTGGAACCAGCCGCGATGCTGGTCACTGCCTTCCAGATATAAATCGGCCGGCCATTGAAGTTCTTCGCGTTGTTTAAGTACTGCAGCATGACTGGAACCACTGTCAAACCACACATCCATAATATCAGTTTCTTTACGGAATTCGCCATGACCGCAATGCGGGCAGGTAAAGCCAGGTGGTAGAATTTCTTCCGCTTTTTTAGCCCACCAAGAATCAGAGCCTTCACGCGCAAAAAGTCCGGCGACCGCTGCAATTGTCTCATCGTTAATTATATGCTCATTGCATTTTGTGCAGTAGAAAATTGGAATAGGAACACCCCATACCCGCTGACGCGAAATACACCAGTCATGGCGATCTGCCACCATATTGTGGATACGATCTCTTCCCCAGCTGGGAATCCACTTAACTTCTTCATCAATGGTTTTAAGTGCTTGGCTTCTAAATCCATCCACTGAGGCAAACCATTGCTCAGTCGCCCGGTAAATGATAGGGTTCTTGCAACGCCAGCAATGTGCATATTGGTGCTTAACCGAGGCCTTACCGAGCAAGCGGCCAAGTCCAGCCAGTTCCTTAATAATAGGTACATTGGCATCAGCTACTGTCATACCGGCAAATTTGCCACCTTCTGCAGTAAACTTACCTGAAGGATCGACAGGACAGATAATCGGCAAGCCATACTTCATACCTACTTCAAAGTCTTCCTGGCCATGTCCGGGAGCTGTATGCACGCAACCGGTACCAGCTTCTAATGTAACGTGGTCTCCTAAAATAATCGGAGATTCACGATCAAGGAATGGATGACTGAAGATCATGCCTTCCATTTTGTCACCTTTCATGGTTGACAGAATTGTATATTCGCCTAAGTTGTTCGCCTTTACAACTGTTTCCACCAATTCACTGGCCAAAAGATAAATTTCGTCGTTAATTTCTACCCAGGCATACTCAATCTCCGGGTGAATACAGATAGCAAGATTGGCCGGCATTGTCCAGGGAGTTGTTGTCCAGATAACAGCATACACGTTTTCACGATCAACGCCCACAGGCAAATTGCCTTTATCATCAATCAATGGGAATTTAACATAAATGGAATGTGATTTTTTCTCGGCATATTCAATTTCAGCTTCAGCCAATGCCGTTTCACATGAGGTACACCAGTAAACAGTTTTTAACCCTTTGTAGATGTAGCCTTTTTTGGCCATATTGCCAAAAACTTCAATTTGTCTGGCTTCATACTCAGGATAGAGTGTTATATATGGATTATCCCAGTCGCCGGCAACTCCTAGCCGTTTGAAATCTTCTCTTTGCATATCAAGGCATTCGAGGAGAGCATAGTCTTTGCATTCACGGCGTAAATCGAGCGGGTTAAGTTCATGCCGGTTTAAACCGAGAATTTTGATGGCGGCGTGCTCAATTGGCAAGCCATGGGTGTCCCAGCCGGGAACATAAGGAGAATTAAATCCCTGTAAGGATTTATACTTGATAATAATATCCTTAAGCACTTTATTGAGAGCTGTCCCAATATGAATATTGCCATTGGCATAAGGCGGCCCGTCATGCAGAATAAATTTGGTTTTGCCTTTGCTTTGCGCTATCTTTTTCTCATAAATTTTGTTTTGATACCAATAATCTAGCATTTTGGGTTCCCGTTCGGGAAGATTGCCACGCATTGGAAAATCCGTTTGCGGCAAGTTAAGTGTTTTGCTGTAGTCCAAAATTAGCACCTCCATTAAAAATAAAAAACTCTCATCCCTAAAAAGGGACGAGAGATAAGTTCCCGTGGTACCACCCTACTGGCTGATATAGCCGCTTTACAACGCTATAACGGGCGTTAGACGGCGGAGCCTACTTAACTTTCAGTCCGCAGTTCGAGAGCGATGTTAGGCCAAGACTTAGATTACCAGGCTTACACCATGTCCTGGTTCGCTGTAAACCGCCATCTGGGCGCGTCTCTGTCATTACTGATAGAATATTATCATGTACGCATATATTATACATGATTGGCTAACAAAGTCAAATATAAGGAGATAGTATTTTCAAGAATCTAGCTTTGTCAATGCCTGTCACCTTAATTACTTTTGAACGGTTTTTTTGACCATTGGTAATATATACGGCGCTTTTAGGTACATCTAATAAAGCAGCTATAAAGGTAGTACAGGCAGCATTAGCTGCGCCCTCAACCGGTGGTGATGTCAGATTAATCTTTAGACAGTCCCCCATAATACCGGCAACCGCATTTTTACTTGATCGCGGCTGGACGCGAACCCTAAAGGCTATTCCATCCGACAACTCTTTAATATCAAGCATATTGTCAGCCAATGTTAATTGTCATCTTCATCCGCATTGTTGAGCATTTCCATTTGAGCTTGGAGCAAGGTGCGCAAACGTGTGCGGAAAATCTGTGATTGTTTTTGCAATTCTTCATATTCGCCAGTCATTCTGCGAACTTTAGCCAGAGCCTCATCAACTAATTTTTGAGCACTAATCTCTGCTTCTTTAATTATGAGCTCCGTTTCTTTTTTGGCATTAAGTTTGACTTCTTCAGCTGTTTCCTGCGCAATGACCAGCGTACTATGAAGCGTATTCTCCATATGCTGGTAGTGTTCGAGTTTGCTGTTGAGGCGTTCGATGGTTTCTTTTAGTTCAATATTTTCGCGATAAAGTGTTTCATAATCTTTGATAACTCGATCAAGAAACTCATCCACTTCTTCTTCATTATAACCGCGAAAGCCGCGTTTAAACTCTTTATTATGGATGTCTAATGGTGTTAGCATAACTCTCCACCCCTATATTCTAATTACATAAAACGTCTAAGTACAATGCTGTACCGGCCTTTTTTTGTTTGACCGGGAACTTCGATAATTTCTACCCTACCACGACCACGCATAGAGATAATATCGCCAACCTTTACTACTTGGGACGGGCTTTTAGCCTCTTGCCAGTTGATTTTTAGTTTAGCGGCTACAATGTCTTCAGCCATTCGGGTACGTGAGGTTCCAAAGCCAGAAGCTGCTACAGCATCTAATCGCAAAGATGCCACCGTTGCCCGAATTTCCTTGACTTTCTCCTCTTTCGCTGGAATATCGTCAAGTGCGACCATTGAAACAGAAACCGTGGCTTGTCCTACTTCCGTTACGTTCTGTACAATATATGCTCCCATGGTTGCATCGGCAATAACATAGCATTGCTCGCCAGCCATAACAATGTCTCCCAGGATTTCACGTTTAATTCCAAGACCCATAAGTGCTCCGAGAACATCGCGGTGTGACAGCCGATAGTAACGACTGTCCCATTTTATTAAAATGGCTTCTAGTCCAAATTCAAATGAATCAGAATCAGCATAGTCAAGGAAATCAGTATCTACAAAAGCGACTTTCACGCGTTCTGCTCCCAAATAGCCGCCATTTGTTTCTAGTGATAACCTGTCATAATGAGCAACAATAGTTTCAGCAATACTTAAGCCATACGGATCAAGGAATTCGCTTACTTTATATTTGCGAGTTTTGAGGGCATTTTCTGCCAAATCTAATAGCTTTGCAGCTATTTCTGCATCGCCTGATGCCCGATAGTAACGTAATATTTTATCCCGCTCACTCATTACCTTTTTCCCATCTCACAGGATCGGTTAGTAGCGGCAACAACAGCATCAATAAGCGCAGCCCGCACACCTTGCTGTTCCAATACATGGACACCAGCAATTGTAGTACCGCCGGGCGAAGTTACCTTATCTCTCAATATGGCAGGATGTTCATTTGTTTCAAGTACCATTTTTGCAGCGCCCATTAGTGTTTGGGCAGCCAACACAATTGAAGTCTGCCGCGCTAAACCAACTCTAACGCCAGCATCTGCGAGTGCATCAATTAGAACAAAAGCATATGCGGGACCGCTACCTGACAAACCAGTAACTGCATCCATGGCATCTTCATTCACAGTGACAACTCGTCCAACGGAAGCAAATATTTTGGCAATAGGATCACTAATTTCTTTTGTTGCAAACTTTCCTAATGCCATAGCAGACATACCTTCACCAACAGCAACCGGTGTATTAGGCATAACGCGAATGATTGGTACCTCACTCAGTCTGCTCTGCAAAGTATCAATTGTAACTCCGGCTGCCACCGATACTACTATAGCGGTTTGGGCAACTATCGGTGCGATTGTGTCAATAACACCCGCAATAACCTGCGGCTTTATGGTGAGAAATAAGATATCAGCTTTTTTGACGATTTCCGGTATGTCAGGCGCTGTTGTTATGGAAAAAGAATTGCTCAGATAATCCATACGTTCCCTGGAAATATCATACACTCCAATTTGGGACGGCATTACCAATTTAGCATTCAAAATGCCGCGAATGAGTGATTCGGCCATAGCACCGCCGCCGATAAAACCAATCTCTTTGTTTGTTAGCATAGCGCCTCCATTTGAAAATTAACTATTTATTGGTCCAAGGTAAGAATGTCTTGTCACTGACATCTTCCCTCGGACTATAGGCTACATCAACATTATTAGGAGCACATAAGAAAATATTGTTGCCTACTTTTTGAATTTGGCCATTTAACGCATAGGTTGTACCACTAATAAAATCAATCATGCGTTTGGCAATTTCAGGATCAGAGCTTTCAAGATTAACAACTACCGGTTTACGGCTTTTTAGATAATCGGCAATGTGTTGAGCATCATCAAATGAAAAGGGTTCAACAACCATAACCTTAATTTGTTTGGATTGCTGCTGGTTATTGCTGCTTGAGGCCATGGGAAGCGAAACTACATTACTGTTTTTTGGCTTATTTTTTGTTTCAGTTTCCTCTAACTTCGAACGATCTTCCTCCTGTTCTGATGATTCAAACAGTCCAAGACTGCCCCAAACCTTTTCCATAAACTTCATAACGTTTTCTCTCCTCCTAACTTATTGACGCGAACCAAATATTCCGGTGCCAATACGAACCAAGTTTGCTCCCTCTTCAATAGCCACCATATAGTCATTTGTCATTCCCATTGATAACCAATTGATATCAGTATTTGCCAGATGTAAGCCTTTTAATTCGCCATATAACTGAAAAAGTTCCTTAAATACCGGACGTACTGTTTCCGGATTTTCACAGTAGGGCGCGATCGTCATAAGCCCACACAACCTGACATGTTCGAGCTCACTAATTAACTTAGCCAACGGTAAGGCTTGGCCGGTTTCTGTGCCAAACTTACTATCTTCATCAGCAATATTAACTTGAATAAGTACATCCTGCCGCTTTTTGAGTTTAGCAGCTACTTTATCAATTTCTACAGCCAGATGTTCGCTGTCTACAGAATGAATGAGATCTGTGAGCGGCACTGCCTGACGTACTTTGTTTGTTTGTAAATGACCAATAAGATGCCATTCAGGTGTTTTACCAGCAGCTTGTATGGTCGGATGCTTTACTAGCATTTCCTGAACTCGGTTTTCTCCTACAGCCGTTATTCCGGCAGATAATGCTTCAAGCATGGAAGGAACACCATTGTTTTTTGTTACAGCCACCAATTTTACTTTGTTGGTAGCTATTTGGGCTGTAATTTCAGCGATATTTTGCGCAATAGACATGATAAACCCTCCATCCTATTAATTTATTCGCTCACAAACAAATTTTTCCTCTATATTTGCAAACTTCTATAAAGAAATTATTGCGCCAAAACGTCCAGTGTGTCCACATTCATTACGATGTGAAAAGAAAATTTCTGTATTATCAGCAGTACATACCTGACTGATTGTAATGTTGTTATCCTCGACACCAATTTCTTTAAGCTGCTCGCGGTTAGCTTCCCATAGGTTAAGCAGCCAGCGTCCTTGCTTAGGGGTAACCAATTTTTCCCACTGGCGAAACCCGGTTTTAAGCTTGCTGACCACAGCTTCATCAACTTCATAACAACAGGAACCAATTGACGGCCCAATGCCTATCAGACAGTCAGCGGGATTTGTATTAAACTGCTGCTGCATAGCAAGCACTGTTTTTTGCGCAATTTTGGCAACGGTTCCTTTCCAGCCCGCATGACTAATGCCAATAGCTCTAGATACGGGATCAGCAATAAGTACTGGTACACAGTCAGCAAAAAATAACATAAGTGGCAAACCTGGTGTATTAGTAATAAGTGCATCTGTCCCCTTAATGGCTTCATGATAGTGCCGGCAGCCATGACCGGCATCTGCTGCTGTAACTAGCCGCACCACGTCCCCATGTATCTGCTCTGTAGTAACTACTTTGTCTGGTTCTAAGCCTACGGCCTGGCAAAATAGTTGCCGGTTATGCCACACCACCTCAGGTTTATCTTCGACATGCAGCCCTAGGTTCAGACTAGCAAACGGCGCGGTGCTGTAACCTCCCAGTCGCGTAGATATCCCATGTTGAATGCCCCGGGCTGCAAAGCTGGTGAATATTCCATACCAAACCTTATTACCGCCTAGTTTTAATACGAATTCGCCCATAGTAACCTCCGAAAAACAAAGATATAAAGATGATACTCACATTTTACAACAAAAATATACGAAAGCAAAATTTCATTGCCCCAGCAAATGAAAAAGCCTTGGCAGACGTTTTCCGTTGCCAAGGCACTATCAACCTAACTTTTAGGGTTCTTCTACTTTATCCTTTTTGGCATTGGCGATAATTGACTCAGCAATACGCGCCGGCACATCTTCGTAATGGGAAAAATTCATATCAAATGATCCCCGTCCTTGCGTGATTGAACGAAGATCTATGCTGTAGCGAAACATTTCTGCTAATGGAACTTGGGCTTTTACTCGGCCTAAGCCGCTACCAATGGGTTCCATGCCCTGAATTCGACCACGTTTGGTATTTAGATCACCAATGACATCACCCATATAGCCTTCAGGTACAATAACTTCTATAGAATAGATGGGCTCAAGCAAAACAGGTTTAGCTTGTAATACACCTTTACGTAATGCCTGCGCGCTAGCAATTTTGAAAGCCATCTCTGATGAGTCAACCGTATGATAGGAACCATCCGTTAAGGTTACTTTGACATCAACCATGGGATAGCCAGCTAACAAACCACCCGCCAATGCCTCTTTTACTCCTTTTTCCACTGCTGGAATATATTGCCGAGGCACGGCTCCTCCAAAAATTGAGTCAACAAATTCAAATTCCGCTCCCGGTGCTAGTGGATCAAGTTGCAACCAAACATGACCAAACTGACCATGTCCTCCGCTTTGCTTTTTATGCTTGCCTTCCACTTTAGCTGAACCTCGTATGGTCTCACGATAAGGCACTCTAGGTGTGGCAAGTAGTGTTTCAACACCAAATTTGCGTTTCATTCTCTCCGACATGATATCTAAATGCAGTTCACCCATACCTGAAATGAGTAATTGATGAGTTTCGGTATCCTTGTGCACTTTAAAGGTAGGGTCTTCATCCATTAGGCGAGCTAACGCCTGTCCGATTTTGTCCTCATCCCCTTTATTTTTGGCTTCAATTGTTCTAATAAACATGGGCTTGGGATAAGCGATTGATTCAAATAATATGGGGTTATCTTTATCGCAGAGTGAATCTCCGGTAGCGGTTTCCTGGAGTTTTGCCACAACAACAATATCGCCGGCGTTTACAGTTGTCACTGGATCTTGATGTTTACCTCTCAGCGTAAAAATTGTACCGATGCGCTCAGATTTTTCTTTTGTGGCATTATACAGAGTGCTGTCTGATTTCATACTGCCCGAGAAAAGGCGGATATAGCTTAAGCGACCAACGAAAGGATCAGCCGTTGTTTTAAATACCATAGCAGCAAACGGATCGGTGACGTTCCTTTCGACAGGATTTTTACTTACAGGGTGATAGCCGAGAACTGGAGCAGTCCCAGGTGCCGGAAGATAGTTTATAATAGAATCAAGGGCTTGCTGAACACCAATATTCTTTAGCGCCGATCCGCAAAGCACTGGAAATACCTTTGCTTGTGCAATACCAGTTAATAAACCGGTTTTTATTTCTTCGTCACTCAATTCTTCCCCTTCTAGATACTTGGCCAAAAGGTCATCATTTCCTTCAGCTGCCGCTTCAATAAGTGCCATCCTGGCTTCTTCGGCTTTATCCAGCATATCTGCCGGAATATCTGCTTCAGTGTATTCTTTGCCACTCTTATCCGGTAAGTAAGCTTTCATTTTGAGCACATTGACAATACCTTTAAAGCTGTCTTCAGATCCAATTGGCAATTGAACCGGGACAACGCCGTTGCCGAATTTATCTTTCATACTTTCGACAACACTATAAAAGTCAGCGTTTTCCCGGTCCATTTTGTTAATAAAGCCTATGCGTGGCAAATTTAACTCAGAAGCATAATTCCATACTTTTTCAGTTTCCACTTCGACGCCGGCAGCGGCGCACAGCACAATGAGCGCACTATCGACAGCACGTAGAGCGCCCTTAACTTCGGCTACGAAATCAGCATAGCCGGGAGTATCCACAAAATTTATTTTATGATCGCGCCACTCACACGGCGCCAAAGCCGTACTAATTGTTACTTTACGTTTTACTTCCTCCGGTTCAAAGTCAGTTGTCGCCGAACCATCATCAACACGTCCCAAACGGTTAACCGCGCCAGAATTAAAAAGCATGGCTTCTGTTAAGGATGTCTTTCCGGCTCCACCGTGGGCTACAATTCCAACATTTCTCAACTTGTCGCTCTTGTACTCTTTCATGGCTAGTCCCCTCCTGTTGTGGTCTGCTTAAATACATTACTGACATATGCCTGTTGTAATTCTCTGTTTACTATAAATATTCCTTCTTTTCTGTCTATTTAGTTTATCTAAATCCAAGCATTTTATTAATTATTATTCCATATTTTAAAATTATTTCCATTATTTTTTTTCAATATACCAATATTATGGTTTCAGGAATTTCAACATACAAAAAAAGAACTATCGATAAACAATAGTTCTTTTTTGTGTGTTGAAAATATTTTATCCTTTTAAGAACATACGCATTAATTTACGCAGCGGTCCTGGCAGTGACATTACATAAAAACGAAAATTCACAGTACTCGCCTCCCTATTTTAGCTATTATCAATGGCTAAGGCACCCTTATGCTATCGATATAGTTTATGCGAGTCCTGCAAAGTTGTGCAAAAACTATTTGGTACTTTCAGACTCACAACGGGATAATACAAAACAAAAATCCGATAACCGATTCAAGCTAGTAAGTAGTTGTTCATTTACCTTAGTTTCGGGCTCTTGTTCCTTAAGGCGCAGGGTTTGACGTTCTGCCCGCCTGGTAACAGTTCGCGCCAAATCAAGTGCTGCTGCTCCCAAAGTATCGCCAGGAACGATGAAACTCTTTAGCGGAGGTAACTTAGCATCAAACTCATCAATCATTTGTTCCAGTATTGCAACATGTTCAGCTGTTACATATTGTTCATTAGCGTTATTGCTGGCTAAATCAGCCATAATTAACATTAGCAGTTTCTGTAATTTTAATACTGCCTCTTTGATTTCTAATTTGGTACAGTTGGCGCGAGCCAATCCTAATGCGGAATTAATTTCATCAACAGTGCCATAGGCTTCGACTCTTGCGCTGGTTTTGTTTACACGCTCACCGGTTAGCAAACCGGTTGTACCCTTATCACCAGTCTTAGTGTACACTTTACTCATAGCAATCCTCCAAGTAATTCTGAATAATTTCCTTTTCCGCAAAATAAATAGCGATTTCCCGTGCAGCACTAGCTGCACTATCAGAACCATGGACAACATTATAGGACATAACCTTAGCATAGTCGCCACGAATGGTTCCAGGCAATGCATCAACAGGGTTAGTAGAACCCATCATTGTTCTCACTATTTTGACGGCATTCGGCCCGGCGAGCACCATGGCTACTACTGGACCGGAAGTAATAAATTCGATAAGAGATGGATAAAATGGTTTGCCAACATGCTCGGCATAATGACTAGCAGCCATTTCAGGAGTTAATTGAAGTAATTTAAGCGCAAAAAGCAATAGACCTTTTCGTTCAAACCGTTGGATAATTTCGCCGCATAGTTTTCTTTGGATAGCATCTGGTTTTAACAGCACCAAGGTTCTTTCAACAGTATCATTCATACAATTATCCCCCTCTCCTTTCTCAGCCAGCCACAATACTGTTATTCAATATACCAATACCTTCAATCTCAACGGTAACAGTATCGCCAACCTGCATAGGACCTACGCCAGAAGGTGTACCTGTCAAGATGACATCACCTGGATACAAAGTCATAACTTGGCTAATGAAAGACACTATTTCAGGAACATTAAATATCAGGTTAGACGTGTTAGAAGACTGCTTCACTTCGCCATTAAGCAATAGTCGAATAGCTGTATTATGAGGATCTAGTTCAGTCTCAATGCAAGGTCCTAATGGTAGAAAAGTATCAAATGACTTGCCACGCGTCCATTGACCATCCTTCATCTGAATATCGCGGGCGGTAACATCATTAGCACAGGTATAACCCAAGACATACTCGCCTGCCGCTGCGACAGGTACTTTACGGGCTTCTTTCTTGATTACAATGGCCAATTCACCTTCATAATGGAGGTTGTTAGAGATGACTGGATACTCGATAGCGCCATCAGGATGATTTAATGCTGATGACGGCTTAAGAAAGATGAGCGGTTCCTCAGGCAGCGTAAGATTCATTTCGCGCGCATGATCGTGATAATTAAGCCCAATGCAGACTGCCTTGCTGGGCACACATGGAGCTAACAAATTCACGGTTCCCATAGCTAGTCTTTCACCAGTTTCAGTGAAGGTATTGTTAAAAACATCGCCATTTAGCACATGAATCTGGTTATCTGCTGCTAACATGCCATAACGAATCATATTGTCAATTTCAAATCTTACTATTTTCATGGCCAACCTCCTTGAATTTAAAACTAGTATATTTTTTCCATACCTCTTAACTCATATCCTGCAAAGCCCTTTTTCTAAGTACAAATTTTAAGTACAAATTTTTAGAAGAATTTTCGCTCCACAGGTTATAGTAAAAGAAGTCACTAGATAGCTTGGCTAACTAGCAACTTCTTTTTTGAATTTGTTTCTATCTTAATTTTCCAGCTTGTTCTTCCAATTTAGCTACTCTAGCAGCTGTTGAAGGGTGTGTGCTAAATAGGCTAACCATCATGCCGCCAGCGCCACTAAACGGATTAACAATAAAGAGATGCGAAGTGGCCGGCGTAGCTTCAGCCATTACCCGATGCTGCGCAAAGTATTCAATCTTTTTGAGAGCACTAGCTAATGCTAATGGATTGCCAGACATGGCTCCTCCCGTTTGATCAGCCAGATATTCGCGCGACCGCGAGACACCAAGCTGAATGAGTGTAGCCGCGAGTGGCGCCAACACTACCAGGAAGACAAACTCAAGGATGCCGCCGATACCGCCTTCTTCATCATCACTGCGACCAAAGCCGAAAATAGCCGACCATTGTGCAATATTTGCAATCATTGTGATGACGCCTGCTATGCTGGCAACAATGGTACTAATCAGCGTATCACGATTTTTGATATGAGATAATTCGTGAGCAACTACACCTTCTAGTTCTTCATAATTGAGCGCTCGCATGATTCCTGTTGTTACAGCTACAGCCGCATGTTCAGGATCGCGACCTGTTGCAAAAGCGTTAGGGACTTCTGTATTGATAATATAAACCTTGGGCATTGGCATCTTGGCTTTTTGCGCCAAATTACTTACCATACGGATTAAATCCGGTGCATCTTGAGGCGTAACTGCCTGCGCACCATACATATTGAGTACAATTTTATCACTAAACCAATAACTGGCAAAATTCATCAAAATCGAAATAACAAACATGAAAGTCATGCCTTTTGTGCCGCCAAAAAAGGCTCCAACTGCCATTAGCAAACCTGTTAGTGCAGCAAGTAAAACAGTAGTCTTAAGCGTGTTCATTAAGACACCTCCATAACGTATTGTGTTGTTCTATATTAAACACTACAGTCTTAACTATTCCACGCTAGCTAAAGATGACATCGCTCCTCCATTTCTTTTACTGAATACAATATTAATTATAAGTCATTTACTTATAATTAACAATAAGCGTTTAAGCCTGATTTTCCATGCGTTCCTTGATGGCAGTCAACATATTCATACTGTTGTCACGTACCTTCCTCTTAAGGATCGGATTAAGCAATCCCGCAATCATCGGGATACCAAATTCAAAATCAACCGTTAATTTAATCTCCGTGCCACCAGCAACCGGTGTTAATATCCATTCGCCTTCAAACTTTTTCAGGTCGCCCTCAATTTGTTTATAGCTAATATGCATATTGTTATCATCAAAATTATCAAGCTCAGTCCACTTGATAATTCGGCCATCCACATTGGATACCCATTTAGTTATAGTTGTGTTGTCTTTTCGTTCTATAACTGCTACGCTAACCAAGTCAGCCATAAACTCCGGATATTTTTCCATATCTTTTAAAATCGGGTAAATTTGGCTGCGCTCAGCGTTAATAGGCAACGAAACTTCTACATATGGCATAGTTTATTCCTCCACTTCTATAGTTCCTGTGCAAACTTACAGGTCATCCAGCATATCCTGAGCTTTTGCTAGCGCGCTTGACAAAGCAGCAATAACATAGTCAATCTGTTGCTGCGCAATGATAAGCGGCGGCTCAATCCGCATCACTTTTGGATTGTTAAGTGTATATGCTATCAAAACACCTTTATCTATCATTTCTGATAAAATTAATCCCCCAATACCTTCTTTGGTCAATTCTATACCAATCATGAGACCCTTACCACGTACTTGGGCAATCACCGCAGGGTATGTCTTAGCTAATTCAGAAAGCCTATCAATAAAATAGCGGCCACTTTGTTCAGCCCTTTGGCTTAACTCTTCATCGCGGATAACGCCGATAGCGGCAATAGCGGCTGCACAGGCCAGCGGGTTGCCACCGAAGGTTGAAGTATGTAAAAATGGGCTGGTAATGTACTTATCCCAGACCTTGGGACGCGCCGTAAAAGCGCCAATTGGCATAACTCCACCGCCTAACGCTTTGGCGGTAGCCATGATATCAGGCACTACACCCGAGTGCTCAACCGCAAACATCTTACCAGTGCGGCCTAAACCAGTTTGTACTTCATCACAAATTAACAAGGCTCCCTTTTTATCACAGATATCGCGTACAGCTTGCAAATAACTATCAGGTGGAACAATTATCCCGCCTTCGCCTTGAATGGGTTCAATAATGACAGCGGCTGTCTCATTATCCACAACTTTGCTTAATGCATCAATCTCGCCAAAGGGCACATGACTAAACCCCGTAAGCAGCGGTTGAAAGGGTTCTCTGAACATCTCACGCCCAGTAGCACTTAAAGCCCCCAGGGTTTTACCATGAAATGAATTGGTGGTAGCGACAAACTTATTACGGCCAGTATGAACCCTTGCTAGCTTGAGGCTCCCTTCTACCGCCTCAGTTCCACTGTTAACAATAAAACTATATTGTAGGTCGCCTGGCATTATTTCGGCCAAGAGTTCCGCTAAGTCAGCCATAGGTTTATCAAACAACACCTTACTCGACAGTGGCATGAAGTCAAGTTGTTTCTTAACAGCTTCAATTACTTTGGGATGGCGGTGACCCAAGCTAAAAACTCCGTAGCCACCCAGACAATCGATATATTCTTTGCCATCAATATCCCGGATAACACTACCCTCGGCTTCCCATTCAATGGTAGATAATCCCATAAAGCGGAAAAGTTTAGCCATTGCTGGATTAATATACTGCTCATACTTGTCAATTGTTTGGTTAATTATTTGCTCATTATTAGACATACAAACCCTCCTCGCAAAGTCAACCTGTTAAAACTGTTAATGGTATTTTCTAGTAATGACAAAAGAACTCCTGCTTTATTCACAAAAGCATATAACAGTAAAAATTCTATCTAACCAAAAGGATTTGCCTTTATTGGTCTTGAATAGAAAAAGCTAATTACTTAAGGGATGGTGTAACATATGAATGACATATTTTCTGCAATTATTCTGTTTCTACTCATAGCTAACGCTGGCCTACTCTTACTGCTGCTAATAAAGATTAATAAGTCTGGGAGCTCTGATTTGACACCGTTGAAGCAACTTGCTTACAATCAAGAACGCCTTGACACAACACTCCGCGACGAATTGGGAAAAAATCGCCAGGAACTAACTTTTAATATTAGAATATTGCGGGAAGAACTCGCAGGGCAGTTACATGAATTTACTAATAGCAATGACCAAAGATTTACTCGTCTAGTCCAAATAAATGAGCAAAAACTCGACAAGCTCCGCGAAACAATCGAGGTAAAACTCACAGATATTCAAAATGATAACAGCAGAAAACTCGAAAGCATGCGGGCAACTGTGGATGAAAAACTGCATGCAACGTTGGAAAAACGTTTAGGTGAGTCGTTTCAGCTTGTAAGCGAACGCCTGGAACAAGTGCACAAAGGGCTGGGCGAAATGCAGCAACTCGCATTAGGAGTTGGAGATCTAAAAAAAGTCCTGTCCAATATTAAAACCCGTGGCATTTGGGGTGAAATGCAGCTGGCGTCACTGCTAGAACAAGTACTCACCCCAGAGCAATACGCCGCTAATGTGGCAACAAAGCGCGGCAGTCAGGACCGAGTAGAATTCGCGATAAGTTTACCAGGCAAAAGCAGTAAAGAGACTACCGTTTGGCTACCTATTGACGCCAAGTTTCCCCAGGAAGACTACCTAAAGCTTTTAGAGGCGCAGGATACAGCTAATGCCGAACTAGCCGCTACAGCTGCGGCTAGTTTAGAGACCAGGATTCGTCAAGAAGCTAAAACCATCAGAGACAAGTACATTGATCCACCCAATACTACTGATTTTGCTATTATGTTTTTGCCGGTTGAAGGACTATATGCCGAAGTATTACGACGCCCGGGATTGTGTGACAGCTTACAGCGGGAATATCGTATTAGCATTACTGGGCCAACTACGTTGGCGGCATTGCTCAACAGTCTGCAAATGGGGTTTCGGACTTTGGCTATTGAAAAACGCTCAAGTGAAGTCTGGAGCCTTTTGGGCGCTGTAAAAACAGAGTTTGGGAAGTTCGGTGATGTTCTCATAAAAACCAAAGAAAAACTTGATCAAGCCAGCAAACAAATTGACGCTGCCGCGGTGCGCACCAGAGCCATTGAGCGGAAACTTAAGGACGTAGAACAACTGCCCTCAGTAGATGCTGCTCTTATGGTAGGACAGTATGAAAGTGAGCAAGAGTAAAGCCGAGAAAAAATTTGCTACGCTACAAAAACAGGAGATATTTTGCATGATTGGTAGAAATACGCTAGTATCTGCCAATTTTATATTATCGAATATTTGATTTTATGAATTATTTTCGTTATTATTTAAATAGCGTTAGCACTCAACTACCAAGAGTGCTAACAAAAGAATTTTCGATGATATGGGAGGTTTGTAATGTCTCACGAAACAATCACTAAACAAACAAAAGAATTCCAGGCTGAGACCAAGCAGTTACTGGATCTAATGATTCACTCGATTTATACAAACCGGGAGATATTTCTCCGAGAGCTAATTTCTAACGCCTCAGATGCTATTGATAAAATTCGCTTTGAGGCATTAACTAATCCCGACTTGCTTGAAGACAACACTGAGTTTGAAATTTTTATTCTTCCTGATGAAAACACCAACACTCTCACGATTTCTGACAATGGCATGGGTATGACCTTTACAGAAGTCGTGGAGAACATCGGTACAATTGCCAAATCTGGCACCAAAGCCTTTCTTGATAAAGTAAAAACTGCCGGTGCAGTGACTGATGCTGAATTAATAGGTCAATTTGGAGTTGGCTTCTACTCGGCCTTCATGGTGGCAGAAAAAGTTACCATACTTACCCGTGCCCCCGGTCAGGCTAAGGGCATTCGTTGGGAGTCAAACGGTGATGGCACTTATACAATTGAAGAGTGTAATAAAGATTCTCGTGGTACAACTATCATCTTAACCCTTAAAGAAGAGTATCGCTCTGCCGAACATTCTGATGAAAACTTCCTCAACAACTATATTCTGCAAAACCTGATCAAGAAGTATTCCGACTACATCCGCTACCCCATTAAGATGAATGTTGTTAAAAAGGAAAAACCGCTTGATGCGGATGGCAAAGTAATAGAAGATGCTCCGCCCACCGAGACTATAGAAGTTCGTACGCTCAACTCAATGGCTCCCCTCTGGACTAAAAATAAAAATGACATCACCCAGGACGAATATTATCAGCTGTATAAAAATCTATTTCATGATTGGGAAAATCCCTTGGAAATTATCCATTCCAAGGTCGAAGGTACTGTAGAGTATATCAGTCTCCTATATCTACCTGCCCATGCACCTTTTGACTTTTACCAGCGAGAATCTACGACAGGCATCCGACTATATTCAAAAAATGTCTTTATTATGGATAATTGTCAAGATCTTCTGCCAGACTATTTACGTTTTGTTCGCGGTTTAGTCGATTCCCCCGACTTTTCTCTCAATATCTCCCGTGAACTTCTCCAGCAAAGTCAACAGCTAAAACTAGTTGGCAAGAATTTGGAAAAAAGCATCTTAAAAACACTAGAAACCATGTTAGCAAAGGATCGTCCCAAATACGAAAAATTTTGGCAGGAATACGGCAGAGCTATCAAAACTGGTATTTATTCCGAGTACCAAAGCCGTGATAAATTAAAGAATTTACTACTGTTTGCTTCCTCTCATACAAATGAAGAGCTAACTACTCTGGAAGATTACACTAAACGCATGCCGGAAAACCAAAAAGTAATCTACTATGCAACAGGCAAAGATCGCTCCGCTGTAGAGCGCTTGCCTCAAATGGAATTATTACGCGAAAAAAATATTGAAGTGCTATATCTTTTTGACCGGGTAGATGAATTTGCTATTGATGCCTTACAAGAATATGAGGGTAAAAAGTTTCAATCAGTCAGTCGCGGCAACCTAGATATTAACGATATTGACTCCCCTGATGCGAAAAAGGATAGTGAAGCATTAGCAAAAGAGAATGAGCCACTGATTAAGGCCATTAAAGAACATTTAACAGGCAAAGTAGCTGACGTTAAAATCAGTAATCGCTTAAAATCAAGTGCCGTTTGCCTGGTTAGCGATGATAGCGGCATTAGTTTGTCTATGGAACAAATATTATCCGAAATGAATAAAAGCATGTATAAAGCTAGCCGGATTCTTGAAATTAACCCTGATCACGAGATATTTGGCGCACTAAAGAATCTTTTTCAGACAGCTCCTGAATCTGACTCATTTAAAGATTATTGCGATCTACTGTATGGACAAGCATTACTCATGGAAGGAATTACTCCTGATGACCCCATCAGTTTTGCCAATAAATTAGCCAGTCTAATGGCTCGTAGCGCAAAGTAAAAGAAATCGCCTGACGGAATTCCCGCCAGGCGATTTTTCTTTTGCTAACAAAAAGCATAGCTTTCTTAAATACAGGATAAGCGCAACATCGACTTCCGCTTTCGCCATAGGCTCGGCGCAAGCCGTGTTTTCTTTATAAAGCAGCTATTAGTCTCATTCTATTTATTTCGCGGTATCCTTAAGACTTGTCCAGGATATACTTGGGCATTATTGTTTAGTTTATTTAACTGCCTAATAGCAAACACCTTTTCTCGAATATCATCTTTATCAGTGCTAGTTTGAGTAGCTATTTTCCAGACAGTATCGCCTGGTTTAACGTAGATTGTCTCATAAGCAACAGAACTAGAGGTTGCATTCGAATTAGCCAAAGGACCAATTAGCAATAAGGAAAAAACTAAAAGCATTATCATTAAAATTCGCATTGTTAACCACACCTCGCTGAACTTATGTTCGATTCTGTTTCATTCTAGCATAGTACATATGTTCTACGCAAGTATGTTCGGTTAAATTTTCGAACTTATGTTTGTTTGTTTTATTGGGAATACCGTAACTACTTTATTGCGTTCTGAAATCGCGAGGAAGTTTAATTGTACCATGAGGTGGTTTGTTCTTCTCCAATTCACAGGCAAGACATCGTACTGGTTTGCCATCTTTATATCTTCCGTTTCCACTCAGAAACCGGTGTTTAAAATGCTCACAAAAACCTACATTCTTAAAGCGACAATCTGGACAGTCAACAGTAGGAACTACCGTTCCTTCCTGTGCTATAAGAAGGAATTGTTTTGCGTATAATAGGTCATTTAAATAATCTTTAATTAGCCTATTTATACCCTCAGTCCGCAAATCACTTAGTTTTTGAAGATTCTTAATTGCCTTATCAATTTCAATCTCATACGGGAAGACATCAGGTATTTGTTCTAGCAGTGCTGAATCGTCCGTAAGATTCTTTAGCTTATCTTTTGCCTGTACAGGATTTGAGCCAAGATAAATAGATGTATTTTGAGGCATTTTGGTATCAGGATTATATACGCTTTTTTTTAAATAAAACGTTCCATTCTTCCGTTTTTCAATATACATAATCTAATATACCTCTCAATGTCTATACTCATAATAAATTTACGAGGATGAAACCTAAGAAATCGGCAAAATCACAAAGTCATTATGAGTACATTGTAACACTATTTCCATAAACTCACAATTAAATTATGTGCGTTATTAGTCCATTCTCCTTTCACCTTATACCATAACCGTACAAAAAAAGCCGCAAATTTTGCGGCTTTACAAGAACTATATACCCTCTTCTTCGTCAGTTTCATTGTCGATATCGATAGTATCCTCGAAGGTATCAAGAATGTTTTGATGATGCTCTTCAACTGCATCATTAATCAATCGAAGAACTGCATTAGTCTGCTCTTCAGGCAAGCCCATCGCAATAATAATATCCATCAAACGGTCTCCAAGGAGTTCAACATCATCAGTAAAAAGCACCGGGATTTCATCAGTCATTTCAAGGTCATGTTCATCACACATAAATATCCACTCCTCACATGTTTTTTCTGCCGCCTCAAGCATGCAACATTATTATATAGTTAAACTATAATGCTTGATACACTATTATTGTAACACATAACTGCGTAAATAATTGTTAAATATATATGTTTTCTAGTAGTATATTTAAATACACAAAATCCTTGGTAAATTTAAACAGCTGTTTATAAGAAAAAGAAGGTTAAAGCAACAATTATTACGAACGAACGTTTGCATATTATGGGTATGGTTGTTATAATAGTACTATAATCTTAAGAATCGGTGGTGGATCTATGAGTATTGCTAAAGAAGCATTGCTTAATGCCAGACAAAAACAAATATTAAAATATATTAAAGATGCGCTTCGGAGTAAAGGCTATCCCCCATCTGTACGGGAAATAGGTGAGGCTGTCGGGTTAAGTTCTAGTTCCACAGTACATAGTTATTTATCAAAGCTTGAATCTCTGGGCTTTATTCGCAGGGATCCTACTAAGCCGCGCGCTATCGATGTATTAGAAGAAGCACCTTGGCGTCAAAAACAAATTACTCCAGTACCATTAGTAGGAAGAGTAACTGCTGGTGAACCAATTTTAGCAGTTGAAAACATTGAAGAAACTTATCCTTTCCCAACAGAACTAGTGGGAGACTCTGACACTTTTATGCTTGCAGTAAAAGGTACTAGCATGATTGACGCGGGAATTTTGGACGGTGACTATGTTCTAGTACGTAGTCAAACTACTGCCCGTAATGGTGATATTGTAGTTGCCCTTCTCGATGAAGAAGAAGCCACTGTAAAACGTTTTTTCAAAGAAAAAGACTATATTCGTTTACAACCTGAGAATTCAACGATGGAACCAATATGTTCCCGCAATGTTAGCATATTAGGTAAAGTTATCGGGGTATTTCGTCAGCTTCAATAAGAAAATAATAAGAGCAGCTCTCGCAGAGCTGCTCTTATTTTAATTTAAAATAAATATAATCAGTGCTATTTCTTAGGTTGCTTCGCTGGAACTTTAGTACCAACACGAACTATCCTATCAACTGGTTTAAACTCATCTGATGCCAATAGTTCCTGATTGACAATTTTGCCATCGATTTTTTTAATACGGTAGGTAGTTATCTGAAAGCCTTTTTGGCCTTCATCCTCAACAAGTTCTTTTCCTAATTCCAGGGACTGATCTTGACGGATGATAGTATTCGGTTCCAATACCCTTTTATCTGCAGAAACCACATAAATTTCAGGCGCTCTTTCCATCTGCTTACCGAAAATGTTAACCACAAGTCTATTTCCAAATATTTCACTAGTAATATAAATATTTTGAGTCAGTGTATTTTTAAACTTAAAATCCAGTTGATTATCTGCAACTGTTGCATCCTGGCCTAGCGGAACATAGCCGGGTGGATGAAAATGAGCTGTTCGTTCCTCAATACTTAAATCTGCTAACAAAGCGGCATTATACAAAGTACTACTAACCTGACATACTCCCCCACCCCAGTCAGGGACTAAAACTCCGTTAATATATCCAGGAGCTTCTTTATAGCCGTATTTAGGTAACCTTAGCCCAACAACATCATTGAAAGAAAATATTTCTCCGGTTTTAACCAAAATACCATTAATACTGCGGGCTGCCAATGTCACATTTTGCGCTCGGTTTTGATCCCAAGGGTCGAAATGCGTAATATAAGAAGCAATTACCCCATCAATATGAGCAAGATCACTAGCTACTATTGCCGGTATAAAGTCTTCTACAGCTATGGTTAAAGTGATAGTAACCTTATCATTAAGGTTACTAATAACCTCTGCTAACGTTTTATTTATATCAACCTTATGTCCTATTAGCTCTGGATCAATTGCAACTTGGAAATTTTCCACTAATTTCAATCTAGCATTTCGTGGCTGTTGATCAATAGTCTTAGCAATATTTTCTAGACTATCTTGAATTTTTTCACGATTGCATTGGACAGTCAATGGCAAATGATGCCCCTGATTAACCGCTAAGTATCTTTCTTTAAGACGATATATAATATTACCGGTTCGCCCAACCTCATATGCCTGCTGGGCTAATTTATCAGCTTGAATACTCAGGTCAATATCTTGAGCAGAAATTGTCCATTTTTTATCTTTATATACTGCTGTAATTGCTGGTGCCTTTGCAGTCCGCTCTTTAAATGTTTTGGCAATTTTATCCTGTGCCTGCACGACTGATAAACCACCAACATGAATATCGCCAACAGTGACCCCTTGATAGATTTCATCTGTGACTAAAAAAGCTGTATTAGCTGCAATCATACTTACTGAACTAAATAGCATTATAATAATTAAAAACAAAAATATGTTTGCATTTTTTGATGTTACAGTCTGCACAAAACACACTCAATCCTTTCATTGTGTTAAGTGTTAATATAGTTTTCCCCGCTATTATAGCGGGGAAAACTATATATGATATTTTATTGAATATTCATTGACAGCTCTACGAATTTACCTGCAAGCTTAGCCTTTTGCAGAACTTCTTCGGTAATATCGCCACCTTGCTCAACAATCAGGACGCCATTATCAGTTTCGATACGCCGAGAAGCTTTCTTTCCAAGTAAGAACTTGCGGTGTTTATCATCAAATTTCTTTGCTGAATCATCAACAGGCTGTTCTTTCTCCTGAACTTCCTCAGTTGTTGCTTCAACCTCAGCTTGCAAAGCAGGAGCACTATCTTCTACAGGCGGTTCAGAAATTTGCTCTGGTTGAACCGGGCTAGTTTCAATAATTTCAACACTTTGTGTTACAGCAGTACTTTCTGCCTCATTACTGTCAGAGATAATTACTACCTCTTTACCAAAGGTAACCACATTTTGTGCAGGAAGTTGTACAACTTCGCCATCTACTTTTTCCATTTCGCATGAATCTATTTTACCTGAGTTATCAATCAAAATTTCATTAATCTTGCCTTGAATCTTGCCACCTTTAGTAAGAACTTTAGTACCAATAATTTTTATACCAGCTTCAAACAGTTTTTCAAATTCCGTGTTGCCAGTAGCAGTTGCAATATCACTGCTATTGTTGATAGTCACGGCAGATTCACCAAGACCAGTTATTGTATTGAACGGTACAAGCTTAGCACCTAAATACCATTTTCCATCATCAATAACCAATGCAGCTATAGTGCCATTAGTATAGTTGATAAGAAGATCTTTAACATTACCAAACTCCTTGCCTTCAGTAATGCTAATCACAGGTTGTCCAATAATGTCCACACTTTTTTTCATCTTATGCCCTCCATATATTTCATAATTAGATATTACCTACACTACGCCATTCACGAAATTCTTCCTCAATCTGATCCAATATTTGCGGTGGAATCTCTAGAAACGGGATACTTCCAAGACGATTTTGAAGCAAAATATTTTTGGTAATCCGCAAATAAGCAATAGTACTAATAAATTCCTGTTCCATCATTTCATCTTGCTTTGTTTTAGATAAATTACGACCATCTGAAAACACTTTGATTGCTTCATCGTAATTACCCATTTTCTTTAAAATATTACCAATTTCTACCACGAGAAATGGTGCTGCTTCACTATTAGGATATAATGCCAATGCCTTTTTAAATGTCTTAAATGCATTGTTGTAATCCTGATTTTCTTTACTCATGAATGCAAGATCGATCAAATCGTCCAGACTCTCCGAATCAATTTGTACAGGATCTACGTTTAGTTCAGTGCATTCCATCATTAATTCATCAGCCTCCTGCACAAATGACGGCTCCCCAGGTAATTTATCTTGTATTATTATTTCTTCGCCAATAGACTCCTCGGTCATTCTCGGCAAGACTTCCGCAGTTATTTGACCTGGTTCCGCAAAATCCTTGATTTCATCTTCTCCAATACTGGAAACCTCTCTTGGGATAGCCTGTTGGAACTCCAGCCCAGGTGTAGACATTTCATAATCAGCTTCTATCTCTAGTTGATTATGATTGTCTACTAGCTTTTCCTGACTATCCATAAGCTGTTGCTCTACCATCTTGTCTTCCAAAATATCAGTAGTATCAGCAGTCAAAATAACGTTGGCTAATTCTGCTATATCAGACTCGATATCTGCATCAACAGCTTGAACAACACTCGCCGCTTCTTCTTCTGCAGTCTGTTGTTCTTCCATTATTTCCTTTTCAACAGCTTCTACTTCTGTAGCCAAAATGGCACTAGGCTCTTGGTTCTCCTCATTATCGCCTTCGGTCTCCGATTGATTAAGATTATCTTCCAGGTTTTCCTGACTATCCATAAGCTGTTGCTCTACTATCTTGTCTTCCAAAATATCAGTAGTATCAGCAGTCAAAATAACGTTGGCTACTTCCGCTATATCAGACTCGATATCTGCATCAATAGTTTGAATAACACTCGCCGCTTCTTCTTCCGCAGTCTGTTGTTCTTCCATTATTTCCTTTTCAACAGCTTCTACTTCTGTAGCCAAAATGGCACTAGGCTCTTGGTTCTCATTATCGCCTTCTGCTTCCAGTTGATTATCTTCCAGACTTTCCTGACTATCCATAAGTTGTTGCTCTACTAGAACGCTTTCGATAGTGTCGGTGATTTCGGCAAACAAATCATCATTAGCTAGTTCCGCTATATCAGACTCCATATCTGCCTCAACAATTGGAACAGCATCCGCTAATTCTTCTGGAGTCGGTTGTTCTACTATAACGCCTTCAACAGCATTGGCGCTTTCAGCAGGCAAATCATCACTAGCTAATTCCGCTATATCAGACTTCATATCTGCCTCAACAACTGGAACAGCATCCATTAATTCCTGCTCATCAACTTTTGTTTCCAAAAGAATACCGGTCTCTTGATCCCTAGCGGAAACCATATCCTCAATAGGCAAAGTTTCAAGCTTTAGCTCATCTGTATCTCGATGTAAAATTGTCTGACTTTCTGGTAGGTATTCACTATTATCTGTGTCGCCGCTTCCCACGGCCATGTTACTTAAAGCAGTCGCACCATTACTTATTTCATTGCAATCGCTCTCATTTGCGGACTGATAAACACTCTCAGGCTGAATAACCACATTACCTAGTACTTCGGGCTGAGCGAGCGTATCTACAAGACAATAAGCATTATCTTCATCCGCATCTGTCTTCTGATTCGGTAGCGGCGTATCCTCACTTCTAGCAATAAAGTAGGCAAATACAACTGCAAAAATTGCCAATACTCCCAAGGTAGCCGGTAAACCAGCAAATCCCACAATTATTTTGGGCAAAACTAGGCTAATAAGCATCGCGCATACTGCACACAGCAGGATTGGCTTTAATCGTAAGCCAAGTCCGAATAGTTTGTTGGCAACTTTGTATACAAGCAGCGTCGTAATAAATATAGCAATAAAACTAGCAATTATATATCCCACGTTAACCACCAAAACATATATTTTTCAAGCCATACGCAGTCATACTTTTGCTTTATTCGACGCTTTTACTTTTTTTCCTGTCATTATATTAGTTCTATTTCAGAAATATGCAAAGAAATGTCTGAATTATATATTTACAATTGCATTTGCTGCTCCTAGTATCCCCAGGGAAGCATGCTCAAAGGTTAATCCTCCTTGTAAATATATGATATAAGGCGGCCGCAATGGCCCATCTGCACTAAGTTCAATTGATGAACCTTGAATAAACGTGCCTCCGGCCATAATTACCTGATCTGTATATCCTGGCATTGATCCGGGTATTGGCTTTACATGAGCGTCCACTGGCGAATATTGTTGTAGACCTTGGCAAAATGCAATCATTTTCTCCGGCGATCCAAGCTCAATAGCTTGAATAATATCGCTTCTTTGCTCGTTAAAATGCGGCAAAGTTTTATATCCCAACAAATCAAACAATATTGCAGCAAATATGACTCCTTTTAATGCCTGTGCCACAACATGTGGCGCTAAAAACAAACCTTGATATAGTAAGCGACTGTCCGCGAGACTAGCCCCGAGATTTCCGCCCAACCCTGGTGCTGTTAAACGATATGAGGCCATGTCAACTAATTCTGCTTTACCCGCAATATATCCACCTGAAGGCGCTAATCCGCCACCAGGGTTTTTAATTAATGACCCTGCCATTATATCTGCACCTACTGCTGTCGGCTCAATGGTATCTACAAATTCGCCATAACAGTTATCCACAAAACAAATACAATTCGGATTGTGTCTCTTTATTTCAGCACACGCAACCCTAATTTCATTAACAGATAATGGTTTTCGCAAGCTATAGCCGCGTGAACGCTGAATCAGTACCATTTTAGTATTGTTTTTCATGTATCGCGGAATAGCGGCCAGATCGATTCCATCTTGGTTCATAGGCATTTCCTGATAACTAATACCACACTCCTTTAGTGAACCCGGAGTATGAACTGCCTGTCCAATGACTGTCTGCATTGTGTCATATGGAGCTCCCGTAATAGCCAGTAGCTCATCTCCCGGACGCAGCAAGCCGAATAAGACACAAGACAATGCATGCGTTCCAGATACAAATTGAGTACGTACCAAAGCTTTTTCTGCCCCACATAGTTCTGCCCAGACTTCTTCGAGGCGATCCCGACCACTATCACCGTAGCCATAGCCTGTTGTTGTACGAAAAAGATATTCAGAAACTTGTTGGTTGCGAAAAGCGCTAAGTACTCTAGCTGTATTACTTTCCGATATCTCATCAATCCTCGCAAATAACGGCCGCGCCTGGTCTATTGCTACTAGTTTTAAATCCATAATCTGATCCGAAAACAAACTCATTCATTACTCATCTCCTACAACATATTTCCTATACCGCTCCAAATATTCTGGCGATAAGGAAGCAACAACAACAATTCCTTCTGTGCGATAATCCACCGAAATTACAGTAGCAACGGCATACAGTTTTGCCATAAATCCACTATCGTCATAAGGTATTATTAACTTTACATCCACGCTTGTTGCTTTAATAGTACTTTCTATCATAGCAAGCAGCTTATCGACATGGGTTCCCTCAATAGCTGATATGGCAATACTGCCGGCTTGCCGAAGCATACGTTCTGTCACATATTCACTATCAACTTTATCTATCTTATTAAATACAGTTATCACCGGTTTGGAATCAGCGCCAAGTTCTTTCAGTACGGTGTATACAGCGAGACTTTGCTTTTCAAACTGCGGATGACTGGCATCAATAACATGAAGCAGTAAATCAGCTTGCACCACCTCTTCCAGCGTGCCACGAAAAGCTGCAATTAACTGATGAGGAAGTTTTTGTATGAATCCGACAGTATCTGTGATCAAAAATTCTTTTCCGCTTGGTAATTTTGTGCGCCGTGTCGTTGGATCTAACGTTGCAAACAGTTTGTCCTCTGCTAATACTTCAGCAGCGGTAAGTTTATTAAGTAAACTTGATTTTCCAGCATTAGTATAACCGACTAATGCAACAGTAGGAATTTTAGTTGCCTGACGCCGCTCTCTATGCAAAGATCGATGTGTTTTCTGGTTTTCAATTTCTTTCTCAATATCACTAATTCTTGCTCTTATTCGCCGCCGGTCAACTTCAAGTTTTGTTTCCCCCGGTCCTCTGGTACCAATTCCACCACCTAAACGCGATAACACCAAACCTTGGCCGCCTAAACGCGGAAGATTATATTTTAACTGAGCCAGTTCAACTTGCAACTTGCCTTCATGAGAACGTGCGCGCTGTGCAAAAATATCCAATATTAATGCCGATCTATCAATCACTTTAATACCTAGTACTTGTTCTAAATTACGTTGTTGAGCTGGAGAAAGTTCGTCATCAAAAATAACGACATTGACACCCAGTTCTTGGCGAATAAGGCTCATCTCCTGAACCTTACCGCGACCAATATAAAACGATGGATCAGTACGACTGCGTTTTTGCCAGACTGAACCTGCTACTTCAGCCCCTGCCGTCTGAGCCAGTTGCGCTAGTTCACTAAGCGAATCGGCAACATCCCATTCACCTTGCCGTTCAATACCAACCAGTAGTGCCTTTTCAGCCTGTTCAATATTAGAAGCAGCTTCTCTAGTTTCTAACAATCGCTCAATTTGATTAGTCAGATAGCTTAGATCTATTTGCACAAAATCGGCTAAAGACAATGGACCAACTGACTGCACTTCATAGCTATCTGCATTATGTCCAGCAATGAAACCAAAACTGATTTCTTGAAGTCCATCTTTAATACCGATTGCGGCCATGATGTCAAAGCGCATCTTTTTAAGTGATGCCACATCTACATTGCTCAGCTGACTATCTCCCCCAGGATGGGTATGGATGCAGCGAATACCACTTAATCTGTGTAAGGCTCGTCTACCGTCTGTTTCCGGTAGAGATACCGTCTTAGTATCACCAACAGCAACCTGGACGACATTCCCCCGTCGGTTAATATATACGGCAATTTCCCGATTAAGCGACTCAGCAATAGCAGCCATAGCTTGTGCCAATTCATTCGTAATTGTCTGCCCAAAAGGAACTGTATATTCATAAAGCTGTTCTAAACTATCAATAACTGTTTTTTTTAAGCCGGTTGTTTCTCCATGTACTTCAGGCAATCGTCTAACACCCCTAACTTTAGCTTAATTATTTAATATTGTACAATACTTTTGTTATAAAGTATCCAATTCTCTGCTAGAAATTTCACAATTTCTCGTTCTTACCCACAATTCCTCGCAAATAATACACTTGCCATTCTCCAAAGACTGCCGACGTATCTCTAGAGGCGCAATCGCTTCTGCTTCGTTATAGCCACATTTCCAGCCATGACGCTTGCCAATAACATATCCTACTAAAAATACAAATAGGCTGCCAATTATGACATAAATTATCATATTCGCACCTTCCCTGCTTTAAGTGAAACTAAATATACGATAGCTGTTCCGGCTAGGGCTGGTAGAAATAGCTTTTCTCCTCCCGCCCAAGCTACCAACATACAAATCACCCCGAATAGCAAGCACTCCATTTTTCCATATCGGTTAGCGAAGTTACGTTGTCCGCTTACACAGTCACTACTGGCATCAAGGTAGTCGTCAAATAATTGTATCGCTAGTACAAAACTAAGCGAAAATAGCATATAATTCCAACCAAAGAATACTAGACCAACACTAAACGCAACCATTGATTCCTGAAAACCATTTAAACGGCTGGGAAACCGCTGACGCATATTGTTGAACATTCCAATGATATAACTACCCAAAAATAAAGACAGTGACAATGATGCATCAATACTTGCAGAAAGAGCCAATAAAAACATAGCATACAGCATAGTTCCCTTGTCAAACATCTCAGCCCAGTTAGTTTTTCCCACAATAGCATCATACTCTCTATCTAAATAGTCATCAGCAAATTTTACAGCTGCTGCACAACAAGTAACCGCTGCAGTAGTAGTCAAAAAATCAAATATTTCTGGCCACACAAGCTTTTACCTCCCTAAACCCCTGACTATATAATGCCGAAATCGGTACTATCATTGCTTTAGGGAAAGCAGCAACCAAATTTAGGTAATTACTCTTAGCAGCATTTAAGTCATATTTATTCCCAAGCAGTAAATACGACTTAGAAATCTTACCATAGTTATAAAGTTCATTGTCAATAGAGGATTTATTGCGAAACTCTTTATTAATAAGTGACAAGTCCACTACATGCAATATAAGATCAACAGAACGTAACAGCCCAATAGTCTGAGCCATACCTTTGCGAATTCTTTCATCATGATGAATTTGTTCACTAACCCCGCACGTATCGGTAAGTTTAAAATTAACTGTTGTTTTGCCAACTTTCATATTTAAAACCATTGACTGTAAAGAACTAGTCTTATGCACAGTATTGCCGCATAATTCTCGTTTAGCTTCTTCAAGTGAAAAATGGCGACAAGTCATCAACCCATCATAAGTTCGAAACGTCACGTCAATATCTTTTGTTCCAAGATATCCGGCAAAGTTAAGCGCAAATAAAGTCTTACCAGAATTAGGACGACCGATAATTACACATTCACGCATTTTCCCACCTCCACTAAATCGCAGGGTTCTATAACCATTAATTCTTCCCTGGTGGTAAAATGTTTGCTTATTAAGCGAACGGCCTGCCTCCGAATAGCCTTCTCAATAATATTTCGTACAGTACGGGCATTGCCAAAATTATCGCCGCTCATAGCATCAGGCGGGTTAAGCAAATTTAACAAGGCATTTTTCGCCTGAGCATTAAGCTGATATTGACGTTTAACACACATTTGTTCAGCAATTTGCAATAATTCCTGTTTATTATAGTCCGGAAAATTAATATGTATCGGAAACCGTGAATGCAGCCCTGGATTTGTCTGTAAAAAATTATCCATTTCCCGCCTATATCCAGCCAAAATTAAGATAAATTCATCTTTATGATCTTCCATGGATTTCACAAAACCCAGGATGCAAATCAGCATAAATAAACCCAGGCTTGCTAGCAAGTTGAAAAACTCATAGTTTTTCATATGGAAATTTATCAATCAGACAACCATCACCTGCATACGATTAGTTGAGGTGATGTACGTGACCACTAAGGCTAAATGTAAAGAAAGTATGAGTCCTATCATAAATATATCTCTGCAAAATTATGATGCTCATCTGCAAGATACATACAGCAAAAAATTTATGTTGCCACTCCTTGACGCCTTATTAAAACGAATCAAACTAGCCCAGACAGCTATAAGAAAAACAGATAATTAAGGACGTGGTATATATGAATGCAGCAATATATGTCCGCGTATCTACGGATCAGCAAGCCGAGAAAGGTTATTCCATTGATACCCAGTTAGAAGCTTGTCGCAAGTATGCTTTTGAATTAGGTGCAACCAGTGTAGAGGAATTTATTGATGATGGGTATTCCGGTGAGTTTATTGACCGCCCGGCTTTGACTAAATTACGAGTAAAACTTAAAAACAAGTTTTTCGATGTAGTAATTGCTTATGCCCCTGACCGATTAGCCCGTAAAACAATTCATCTGCTCATTATTTCCGAAGAAATAGCTAAAGCTGGCGCCCTGCGTAAATTTGCATCGGTAAATTTCGAAGCTACATCGGAAGGTGAGCTAATGTACAAATTTCAAGGCATAGTAGCCGAATATGAAAAGGAAAAAATCAAAGAACGAACTATGCGCGGCAAACGTGGCAAAGCTTCCAAAGGCCTGGTTATAAGTAATACTAAGCCTTTCGGTTATACGTTTGATTCAGACAAAAGCACTTATGTTATAAACGAATCGGAGGCCAAAATTGTAAAAATGATTTTTGACTTTATTGTAAAAGAAAAAATGGGTACTGCCCTGATATGTAAAGAGTTAAATGCCCGAGGTATTCCATCACCTAGGGCTAAAAAGACATGGATTGTCTCCAGCATACACAGAATATTAACGAATAGCTTATATATAGGTGTAATCTATTCAATGAAATATCGGTATGAAAAAATCGGTTTAAGCAAAAGAAAGCGGACTCTTAGGCCAGAATCAGAGTGGATTCCTATACCTGTTCCGGCAATTATTGATGAAGTTACCTGGCAGGCTGCACAAGAGCAATTACAAGAAAACAAATACTTGGCTAAGCGTAACTTGAAACACGATTATCTTTTAAACGGACTTGTTACTTGCGCTAATTGTGGGCGGTCTATGATAATATCCCATTCTGGCTGTAAAAAACTCATTAGTTACTACGCCTGTTTAAGCAAAAAAAGCTCATCCTACATATATTCCGGACAAGAACCGTGTACCGCAAGACAAGTACCCACTAGACTGCTGGATGATTATGTCTTTAATTACCTATTGAAGCTCTGTCATAACCCTTTGCAAGTGGAAGAATATATCAAAGCACTTCCGCCAAAAGAAGATTCCGATAAACATAAAGCCGCGCTTGATCAAATTGTTAAAACTGAAAAAAATTTGTTTCAGCAAGAAGAAACCTTACTTCGCTGGTATCGCCAAAAGATATTAACTGAAGCTGAAGTAGAAAGTCAATTAAGAGATATTCATAAGCAGTTAACTGACATTACTCAAAGGAAGAAATCGCATGAAGCCGAAGTAGCTGCTAGTACCCCTGCCTGCTTGATCGGTGATATTGCTGCAACAATAAAGCTCAATCTAGATATTGGTGATTTTTCTTTAGAAGAAAAAAAAGCGGCCTTACGTGCAATCTTAAATACGGTAATTGTTGAACGAGTTGACAACACCCGCGGCCGTGGAAGTCGACCTGAAATCAATGTTCAACTTAACTTAAAATGAACCTAATTCACTTCAGTAGTGAACTAGGTTCATTTCTCAAATATCAGATCTCGTTAACCTACAAATAATGATTTGGTATATCATTTACTCTACCTATATTCTTTTGCCTGCTCTTGGCCGCGAAGTACGCGCAGCGTACCTTCTGTTAACACAATCATTTCGTTTTCGCCTGGAACAACTTTGACATCGGCAATAAAGCTTACTCGCTCAGTAATCATTTCTACCAAGTTTTTTTCATGAGCCAGACCACCGGTTAAAACAATAGCATCCACCTTGCCGAATAAAACGGCTGCATTTGCTGCAATCTCTTTAGCTATCTGGTAAGCCATCGCTGAATAGATTAGTTTTGCTTTTTCATCGCCTGCTTCAATTAGCTTTACCACATCTCTTGCGTCATTTGTATTTAAATAGGCTACTAGTCCGCCCTTGCCTGCGACTATTTTTCTTACCTCATCTGAGGTGTATTTTCCCGAAAAGCATAGATCAATTAAATGCCCTGTTGGTAAGCCACCTGTTCTTTCTGGCGAGAACGGGCCCTCTCCATATAGACCATCATTAACATCAATGACTCTGCCGCCTTGATGAGAGCCTACCGTTATTCCACCACCCATATGGGCAATGATCAAATTAGCTTCCTCATAAGACTTGCCCAGTTCCTTTGAAATCTTCCTGGCAACAGCTTTATGATTTAACGCATGAAAGATACTTTTTCTGTCATAGCCCGGCAAACCGGATATTCTTGCAACGTCGGCAAGTTCATCCACAACAACAGGATCAACAATATAGGCAGGAATGTTTAAGCTATCAGCAATTTCCTTGGCAATAACCCCGCCTAAATTCGAAGCATGTTCCTTGCCGTTTTTCGGATAACGCAAATCGTTAAGCATAACTTTATTGACTGCATAAGTGCCGCCATCAATGGGTTTTAACAACCCGCCTCTCCCAACTACGGCATCCAGGGTAGCCAAATTTATGTTATTTTCTTCCAATATTTTGAGTATCCCACTTTTTCTAAATTCATATTGTTCAATAATACTAGTAAATCCCACTAATTCCCCATTTGAATATCTAATTACCTGTTCTAAAAGTAACAGTTCATTATCGTAAACAGTAATTTTGGTGGATGTGGAGCCAGGGTTAATGGCTAATATTCTATATTTATCTTTCACAACAATTCTTCTCCTCATTTTTACTTGCCATCAAAACGCCAATGGCGATTGAATTGAGCTTTGCAATATCAGAATCTGCCCTTGAAGTCAAAACAATCGGCGCTTTTGCTCCCACAACTATCCCTGCGATTTTACCTTTGGCAAAAAACACAATTGATTTATATACCATGTTCCCCGCTTCGATAAATGGCATTAACAATATATCGGCATTACCTGCTACCGGATTGCTAATCCCCTTATGTTTTGCAGCCTCAACTGACACTGCATTATCAAGAGCAAGCGGCCCGGCTACCATACATCCTGTTAGTTCACCAGCTTGACTCATTTTTACCAGTGCCTCGGCATCTAAGGTTGCCTTCATTTTAGGATTTACTTTTTCCACCGCACAAACGCACGCCACTTTCGGGTACTCATTACCTAATGCATTAGCAACTTGCAGCGAGTTTTCAATAATCTGCTTTTTAGTCTGCAAATCAGGCTCAATATTCATCGCTGCGTCGGTAATATAGAACAATCTGTCATATCCATCCACATCAGCTACCGCAACATGTGATAATACATTATTGGTTCTAAGCCCAATTTCTTTATCAAGTACCGCCTTGAGTATTATTGCGGTATCTACCAGGCCTTTCATGACAATTTGCGCTTGACCTTTGGCAACAAGTTGCACAGCCAGTCTGCATGCCTCTACATTGTCTTTTTGATCAATAATTTTAAACTTATCGATATTAATTTGATTTTCCAGTGCGATCTGTCGGATCTCCGTCTCATTACCAACCAGGATAGCATCAGCTATCCCTAATTCTTTAGCGTTACTGACTGCCAGCAGTACTTCACAATCTTGCGCAACAGCTACGGCAATGGTTTTTGGTCCTTTTTCCTGGGCAGTCTTTACAATTTCTTCGAATTTTTTAATCATCTACTTACACCTCATTAGCTTTGTAAATTAGAGCATAAATTATATACCTTATTTTTCAGCCATTTTTTTATATGTCAGAAATTTTTCAATAGCTGCTTTTTCTGCTGCCGCAAATAACTCTTGTGCTTGTTCCGGGAAACTTCTTACTAAAGCAGAGTATCTTACTTCACCCATCAAGAACTCTTTAAAATCTGCCTGTGGTTCTTTTGAATCCAGCACAAATGGATTTTTTTCTTCATTTTTAAGCAGGGGGTTATATCGATAGAGATGCCAATAACCTGCTTCAACCGCATTTTTCGCTTCCTGTTGGGCATAACCCATTCCTTTTGCCAGACCATGGCTGATACATGGCGCATAAGCAATAACCAGTGATGGGCCGTTGTAACTTTCTGCTTCTTTTAATGCCTTAACTAATTGCGCCTGATTTGCTCCCATAGCTACTTGGGCTACATAGACATAGCCATAAGTCATAGCAAGCATCCCTAGATCTTTTTTCTGGATTTTTTTGCCTGAAGCAGCAAACTGGGCAACTGCCCCAATTGGTGTGGCTTTTGAGGATTGTCCGCCCGTATTGGAGTATACTTCAGTATCAACAACCAAAATATTAACATTCTCTCCTGATGCCAGTACATGATCCAGTCCGCCATACCCAATATCATAAGCCCAGCCATCGCCGCCATACATCCACATAGATTTCTTTATAAGGTGTTCTTTATTATTCAAAATATATTCTTGTATTGTTTGTTCTTCACCCGTAAGCTTACCTGCTGTCAGCGCCACAAGTAACGCTTTGCTTACCACTTTTGTAGCTTTTTCATCATCAATATGTTCTAGCCAGGTCTTAATGGCTTCTTTAAGAACCTCGTTCTGGGTAATTTGCATTAACTGCTCGAGTTTCATGGCAAGACGCTGCCGTTGTTGCTTCACGGCCAAACACATACCCAAGCTGAATTCCGCATTGTTTTCGAATAAGGAGTTTGACCATGCCGGACCACAGCCGTCCTTATTCACCGTATACGGGAAACAAGGCGCCGCCGCACCCCAAGCTTGGGTACAACCGGTTGCATTGGCCACATACATCCTGTCTCCAAACAGCTGAGTCAGCAGTTTCATGTAAGGAGTCTCACCGCAGCCTGCGCAAGCACCAGAAAATTCAAGCAGCGGCTGTTCAAACTGGCTTCCCTTCACAGTAAACTTGTCTAACGGATTATCCTTGTGCGAAAGCTTCAGGGAATATTCCCAGTTTGCCGCCTGCTCTTTTTGCGTTTCAAGCGGTTTCATAATTAATGCTTTTTCCTTAGCCGGACAAACTTGTGCACAGCTTCCGCAACCATAACAATCCATTACATCTACCTGCATACGGTACTGATAGCTTTCTAAGCCACTTCCCTTAGCCTTTCTGGTGCCATAGCCTTCAGGAGCTCCTGCCGTTTCCTCCCCAGTAAGCAAAAAGGGTCGGATAGCAGCATGCGGACATACATAAGCGCACTGATTGCATTGCAGACAGTTGTCTGCTAGCCATTCCGGCACATCAACAGCAATACCGCGTTTATCAAAAGCTGATGTTCCCAGCGGAAACGTGCCGTCTTCTCTGCCCACAAAGGAGCTTACAGGAAGGTCATCGCCCTTTTGATTATTCATCGGTATCATCATATTCTTTACAAAGTCAGGCAGCTCGTTATTTTCTTCGGTTCCCTCATCTACTACGTTCAACCAGGATGCCGGAATCTCCACCTGCTGCACACTTGCTATACCTTGGTCTACTGCCGCATAATTCAATTGGATAATTTTATCGCCTTTTTTGCCGTAGGTTTTTAGGATTGCTTCTTTCATATAGTTAGCAGCCTGAGTCACCGGAATCACATTGGCCAGTTTAAAGAAAGCAGCCTGGAGAATGCTATTGAAACGGTTCCCTAAACCAATTTCTTTAGCTATGCTAATTGCATCAATGATATAAAACTGAACCTTTTTTTCTGCCAACGCTCTTTTTACCTTTGCCGGCAGATTTTCGTCCAGTTCTTTTCCTGTCCAACTGCAGTTTAATAAAAAGACACCATTATTTTTTATATCTGAAACAATATCATATTTACTGATATAAGAAGGATTGTGACAAGCAACAAAATCAGCCATTTTTACATAATAACTGGAACGGATGGGCTTTTTCCCAAAACGCAAGTGTGACTTGGTAATCCCGCCTGATTTTTTCGTATCATACTCAAAATATGCCTGTACATACTGATCAGTGTGATCGCCGATAATTTTTATAGAGTTTTTGTTTGCACCCACGGTTCCGTCAGAACCAAGCCCCCAGAATTTGCAGCTGATTGTTCCTGCATCGGCAAGATCAATCTCTTTTCCTACAGGAAGCGATAAATGGGTTACATCGTCATTAATACCTACAGTAAAGTATTTTTTCGGTGCATCGCTCATCATATTGTTATAGACAGCTATCATCTGGGCCGGCGTAACGTCTTTAGAGGACAATCCGTACCGACCAGAGAGAATTTGTGGTCTTATCGGCTGGTCAATCAACGCGGTGCAAATATCCAGATATAAAGGTTCGCCTAGGGCACCCGATTCCTTGGTGCGATCCAAAACGGTAACTTTCTTTACGGTTGCTGGCATTTCCTTAAGGAAGTGTTTTAGTGAAAACGGTCTATATAGATGCACCTGGAGATAGCCTACTTTTTTCCCTTGTTTGTTCAAGGCATCTACGGTTTCCTGAATGGCTCCACTTACAGAGCCCATGGCAACAATAACGGCTTCTGCGTCTGCTGCACCGTAATAATTGAACAGTTTATAATTCCTGCCTGTTATCTTGTTAATTTCATTCATGCAATTTTCGACAATATCCGGTAAATTATTATAAAATGGGTTTGCGGCTTCTCTTGCCTGAAAGAATACATCGGGATTTTGCACCGCACTTCGCATCACTGGCCGCTCAGGATTCAAAGAGTTCTTACGGAATTCTTCCAAAGCTTGCTCATCTAGCAAACTGTTGAGTTCCTCATACTCCAAACATTCCACTTTTTGAATTTCATGAGATGTTCTAAACCCATCAAAGAAATGTAAAAACGGAATTCTGCCCTTAATGGCAGCTAAATGGGCAACCGCCGTTAAATCCATCACTTCCTGGACGCTTCCCGTTGATAGCATAGCAAAACCAGTCTGTCTGCAAGCCATAACATCCGAATGATCGCCAAATATTGAAAAAGCATGCGTACCGACTGTACGTGCACTTACATGAAGCACCCCCGGTTTCAATTGTCCGGATAGGCGATACATTGTTGGTATCATGAGCAATAAGCCCTGGGAAGCGGTATACGAAGTAGTTAATGTTCCTGCTTCCAAAGAGCCATGCATAGCACCAATAGCTCCAGCCTCTGACTGCATTTCCACCAAACGTACCGTTTGTCCGAATAAATTCTTTTTGCCTTGGGCTGACCATACGTCAACATGCTCAGCCATTGGGGAAGATGGAGTAATCGGATAAATTGTTGCAACCTCAGTAAAAGCGTACGATATATAAGCTGCAGCTTCATTGCCATCCATTGTTTTCATTACTTTATTCATGTAGCTATTACCCCTTTCACTTTGTGCCGCTGTACAATTCGAAGCCTTGCCATCGCGCATAAAAGCGTACTGCCTAGCCTGAATGTACTCCTAACTAAATCATTTATATTGCAAGTCTTATGCCAACTGCCTATTAGTCATCAACTTTTAAAATAGCAAACCCACAAGCCCTTGATTTTACAGCCTTTTTTGATTTCTTTTTTCTATACTTTAACTGCCATTACTCTAGCAACAATAATTTCCTTCTTCAAATCAGCAGAATATTGCCTCGTTTGATGCATTTCGCCTCAATGTAAGATAGGCTAACTATTTTGATTTTCTTTGAATTTTCAAAAATTTGGTTGATGCATTTTGCCTCACAACATAATTTTTCTTGACTCAGTATATTGCAATTTATCCTTATGCCTTCGACGATAACCATTTAATACAAAAAAGAAGATTCCCTGTTATAAAGAATCTTCTCTTTCAGCCAAACCCTATAAGGTATATTAATAGTATTCCGGTCGCGCTTGGTCAAGACCATATTTTTTGATTTTCCGCAATACAGTGGTTTGATCAATTCCTGTAACTTTGGCAATTTGCCGGCTGCTTGTATACCGCTTCATGGCATGTGCTAAAATCTGCTTTTCAATCTCAGCTATTACCTGTGGAATTGGACTGTATTTATTTACCTTAATCAGGTCAGCATCCTCGGCAGCCCTGATGTTATCATTCCTCAGTTCATCATTAGCTGCAAAACCGGATACTTCCAGGTGTTCGCCATCACTTAGCACAACCATCCGTTCAATCACATGCTTCAACTGGCGTATGTTCCCCGGCCAATTATAGTTTTCCAATTTCTTTTGTACTTCAAAACTAAGTTTTTTATTTTGCCCATAGCGCTGGTTGCATTCGTTAAGAAAGTACATGCACAGCGGCCTAATATCTTCCGGGCGCTCCCTTAATGGTGGAATATGAAAGTGAATAACATTTAAGCGATAAAACAAATCTTCCCTAAATTTGTTTTCACGTACCATATTTCCTAAGTCTTTATTAGTGGCAGCAATAATTCGGACATTAACCGGTGTTGGTGAATTAGCACCAACCCGGGTAATTTCACCCGCATCCAATGCCCGTAAAAGTTTTACCTGCAAGCTTAAAGGCAAATCCCCGATCTCGTCTAAGAAGATAGTTCCGCCATCAGCCGTTTCAAACAAACCTTTTTTGCCATGTTTTAAGGCTCCGGTAAAAGTACCTCCCTCATAACCAAAGAATTCGGATTCCAACAAGTTGTCAGGAATAGCACCACAGTTGATGGCAACAAACGCTGCTTCCTTACGCGAACTATTTTCATGAATATACCTCGCCAATACTTCCTTGCCAACACCAGATTCCCCGGTTATCAAAACATTAATATCAACTGCACTTACTTTTAAAGCCGCATGAAAAATCTCATTTACTTTGCTGCTAACCGTAATAGGCGCTGTAGATTTGGGATCATGCAGGCTCTTATAATACAGTTCCTCGATTTCCTGTGCTCTTTCCAGTTGTTCCCTTAGCTGCACCATTTCCGACATATCCCGGCAATTGCCTATTACCAGGCGAACACATCCGTCTTCATCCAAAATCGGGTTGGCAGTAATCATGACTATCTTGCCGGGAACCAAGTTGTTAAATGTCCTGGTTACCGATTTTTTGGTAACTAATGCTTCAATACAGGCTGCTTTTTTATAGGGACTATTCTTTACGAACTCGCGAAGATTTTTACCTTCAATGTCCTTCCGGTCAAGTCCCGTTATCCGAAAGTAAGAGTCATTTACCAACACTACATTGGTATCACTATCAATGACAAGGATGCCATCATAGGACTGTTCAAATACAGCAGATATTTCTTCAAAATTAAGATTGATATTGGGTGAATGCGCCGGCGAAACAGCATCCATATCTGAACTCACTCCATTATTGTATCATGGTAATCCCTATCCTGATTCTACATCAAATGATAGCGAGCAGGCAAGAAGTAAATTGACGCATATCAGTCCACAGCTAACCTTAAGCAAGCCAATTGCACATTCTATTTATTATGCTGATTTGCTTCCTGAGTTTTACCATACAATCTATTGCTTCTTTACCAAAATCCTTTTCACCGCCTCTGGCCAAGGAATAGGCTTCATCAACAAATAAGATTCCCCCATAGGCCTTCTTCAATTGTTCCCGCATCTTCTGGGCTGTGTGGCCTATATACTCACCTACTAAATCCGCCCGTTCTACCTCGATAAGATGGCCTCTCGACAATACTCCCATTTCCCGGAATACTTTGCCCATAATTCTGGCTACCGTTGTTTTTCCGGTGCCAGGGTTGCCTTTAAAGATCATGTGCAATACCATAGGTTCAGTATTTAGCTGTTCTCGCTCCCGACGTTTTTGAATTTCAATGAACGCATAGATTTCGCGCACTAACTTTTTTACTTCTTTAAGCCCAATCAGGCTGTCCAGTTCGCGTAAAATATTATCAATACGTTGTTCTACACTAAACTGAATATCATTATCATAAACATTATCTACTTCACGTAGTTTTCTAAAAGCTTCGAGAGGAGATATTTGCCCAGATTCGACAGCAGTTATAATGTCTTCCGGCCACTGGCAAGTCATCATTATCACTCCCATAGCAGGCTTCGTGATATATAGTATACGCTATCATTAGCTAATGGTGATTATTTGCTGCTAACAAATAAAAAAAGTACTCTAGGTTGACCGCCCAGAGTACTGCAAGACAATTCTTATTTATCGGTTTTGGCAGTATCATCCTTCTTTTCATGTAGATTAGCAGTTAAAGGACGAAATGGAGTTACGGTTGAAATAGCATGTTTATAGACTAATTGTTGTTTGCCATCGTTTTCAATTATTACGGTAAAATTATCAAAGCCTCTTACAGACCCACGTAATTGGAACCCATTAACTAAATATATAATTACTGGCACATTCTCTTTTCGTACTTGATTTAAAAAACTGTCTTGCAAATTAATGACTTTGTTAGTCAATTGAAACCCCTCCGTCTTATGTTCTATCTTTTTCTATTTTACCTTACACCAAACTTTCCCGCAACCTGCTTGTAAACTGTTTCCAGTAAAATATTGTAATTTTCAAATTCATCTACATTATACCAGGTTATATAGGGCATACGCCGATAGAACGTTAATTGCCGCTTAGCGAAATTACGGGTAGCCTGTTTTAGCTGGTCAATAGTTGTTACTAACTCTTTGCCTGCAAGCAGGTATTGGGCAATTTCTTTATAGCCAATTCCTTTCATAGCTTGGCAATTAGGGGATATCCCCTGCTGCAAGAGCCTGGATACTTCATCAACTAATCCCTGTTCCAGCATAGAATCGACCCGACGGTTAATCCTTTCATACAAGGCTGTCCGCTCCATAGTAAGTCCAATCACTATGGCATCGTACAGTAAGTCATTCGCTACGGCTTTATCTTGAGAAACAGCCTCACCGCTCAGATAGTGCACTTCCAGTGCCCTAATTATCCGGCGCTGATCATTGGGATGCAGTCTGGCAGCTGTTTCTGGTTGAACTTGATTTAATAGATCATGTAAATACTGGTTACCATGTTGTTTCGCCATTTCTGTTAGTTTCTCGCGCATCTTTTCATCACTTGGAGCCTGATTGAACTGGTAGCCTTCAAGCAGTGCTCGAACATAAAGCCCAGTACCACCTGCCAAAATAGGAATGCGCCCTGCATCATTTATTTGTGTAATAATTTTATGGGCATGCTGCTGAAAGTCGACTACATTAAACTCTTGGTGCGGCTCTAGTATATCGATAAGATGGTGAACAATACCGTTACGTTCCAGCATGTCTGGTTTGGCGGTTCCAATATCCATGCCTCGGTATACCAGCATGGAGTCACCGGAGATGATTTGCGTGTTTAGTATTTTTGCTAAATCAATACTTAGTTTCGTCTTTCCTACGGCAGTAGGACCAATAATTACAATGAGACGGTTCATGATTGGCCTCCGCAAGCTATGTTTGGCCGACAATCAATTATACCATAGTTAATACTACTATATTTTCCACCAACTATCGTATTCATTCCCAGTCGGGCAAATTCACTACTACCGGCAGCTTCTTTAACTATAACTCTCTCTTTGGCCACGCGGCAAGCCTGCCTAATCGCATCAGCCGTAAGTGGTTGCATGTTTGCCAAGGTTCTAATTGGATTTACATTAGAACTTTTCATTATTGGTGCACGAAACATAGGATCAAAGTATACGATGTCAAAACTGTTATCCGCTAAAGTTTGCAACAGTTCACTATAATCGGCATTTTCCACCTTTACTCGCCGCAACGCACTTGTAATATTAGCTTCAGAATCAACCGTTACGTGTTGAAGTCCATAACCGGTTATCAATGCAATTACCGGTGAACTCTCAAGTCCAACAATAACGCCTTTTTCACCAACCACAAAGCTGGCGACAATGGCATCTGTCGCTAAACCTAAGGTACAATCCAAAACTGACATGCCTGGCATAAGATTCATTGCCGTCACCATATGGTCATGATTACCATTTAGCATGTTTTTTATGCGCAATTCGGCCATACTTAAGTGAAAAAAGTACTCTCCTGCAGAAGTATGTACAATTGGCCCAGTAGTAGTAACCACTATGAGCTGACTTACCTTGTACGTTTTCTTAAGAGCGGCTAACGAGGTATGATTGCGCGGAATAAACGGTACAGATAATTGTTCCGCTATTTTTTCTGCTTGTAGAATGATACTTGGTATCGTTTGCTGAGCAGTTGTTACAATTAATCCCATATTAATCATCACCTATGTGCGTTTAAACATTTTTGCCAGCTCATCCGGACCAAATCTTACGATAGTAGGACGTCCATGTGGGCAAGTGTATGGCAAGTCAGTTGTATATAGTTCACTTAGCAAAGCCTGTATTTGCCGCATATTAAGTATTTCTCCCGCCTTAATAGCACTACGGCATGCAGCCATTTGCAAATAAGCGTGACGCAATTCTTGAGCAGTTGGCTGATGCATATCTGTCACTAATTGCAAAACTTGCCGTAATACCGATTCTGCATCATCCAATGGAATGTCAACTGGTATTTCGATTAGCCGCATGGTATCCGGCCCAACTTGTTCAAGCGTAAACCCAAGTTGATATAAGGTATCTTGGGTTGCAGTAATAAGGTCGCAATCATCATTAGTAAATTCTAGATATTGAGCGACTAATAACTGCTGTGCCGGCACACGCCCTGTCGAACGGCTCATACGATCATAAAGTATTCGCTCATGGGCAGCATGTTGATCAATAATATAAAGGCCATCCTGACCTTGAGCTACGATGTAGCAAGCCTCAATCTGACCTAAAGGATAGAGCTGATTGGCTGATGAATCAGTGGATCTAGTTTCCGTACATTCACTCAACTGCTCCGCTTGCGTTAGGGTCTCTCTGACATTAGAAAAAGAAACAGTTTCTTCGCGCCATAATGTTGGCGACCACACATCCGATTCACCGGAAGTTCTGGCTGAGATATACTCATGCGTGTTATTGTATTTATCACTGCCAGTACTAATTGGAATCCGCGGACTTATTGAAGCTGGTTGAGGCTGAATAGTCGCCGCTACTTCATTGCGTAACATAGGTGCTGACAGAGTGGCAGAAACCGCTTTATACACTGCTCGATAAATCTTTTGGTCATCGCTAAACTTAATTTCTTTTTTCTGTGGATGAACGTTGACATCAACAGAAGAAACATCAATATTGATATCGAGTACTGCCAGGGGATGCCCGTTTTTAGGCAATAATGAAAAATAAGCATTATCTACTGCTTTTGCCAACATTCTACTATTTACAACCCGCTGATTAACCATAAAGGTCTGCCACTGCCGGCTGCTTTTTAGCAAAACAGGCTTGGCAACATAGCCTGATACAGTAATGCCCTCATTGCTGTACTCAACAGGTAGTAGCTCTGGGATAACCTTATGCCCATAAATATCGGCAATCGTTTCAAGCAGCCGTCCAGTACCACCGGTAGAGAAGGTCAATCGTTGATTACTGATTAGTTTAAACGCAATTTGCGGATGAGATAACGACAGCTTTGTCACAATATCGCTGATATGACCGCTTTCGGCAGACGGTGTTTTTAAAAACTTGCGGCGAGCCGGCGTATTAAAAAACAGATCATTTACTGCAACGGTAGTACCGCATCCCGCCCCCGCTTCACGAATATCGGAAATTATACCCCCATTAATCTCAACATATGCTGCAAGCGGTTCTTCCTGCAGGCGAGTTGTTAATGTAAATTTGGATACAGCAGCAATACTTGGCAAAGCCTCACCACGAAAACCCAATGATTGGATGGCGCCTAGATCATCAGCAGTACGAATCTTACTGGTAGCATGACGTTTTACAGCAAGCTCTGCATCTTCCCGACTCATACCTTTTCCATCATCGGTAACACGAATAAAGTTTATTCCGCCTTCCGCAATTTCGATCTCAATATTCTTACTGCAAGCATCAATTGAGTTTTCAACAAGTTCTTTTATGACCGCAGCTGGACGCTCAACCACCTCACCTGCTGCTATTTTATTAGCTGTATTTTCATCTAGTATATGAATAACTTGCTGGCTCATAAGCTTCCGTTTTCCTCTCTGGCTTGATTTTGCAAGCGGTATAGGGTATTAAGAGCTTCCAATGGGGTAAGTGTCATAATATCAATAGCAAGTAATTCGTCCGCAATGCATGAATTAAACAAAGAAACTGTTGTAACAGCAGCCTGTTCACAACTTTTTTTGTTAGCAAGTTGCGTAGCCGCTATCGTAACCGGCTTACATTGTTCTAGTTCATGTAATGTTTGTTGAGCCCGTTCTATTATTCGCTTAGGTAATCCGGCAAGCTGAGCAACATGAATACCATAACTCTTATCCGCACCACCTGGTATTATGCGACGTAAAAATACAATATCATTACCCCGCTCTTTTACAGCTACCGAGTAATTTTTTATTACTTTACTATTATCGGCTAATTCTGTTAGCTCATGATAATGAGTAGCAAATAACGTTTTAGCTTTTACCTTATCCCGGATATATTCAACAACCGCCCGGGCAATACTCATACCGTCAAAAGTACTTGTACCACGACCAATTTCATCTAAAATGATTAGACTATTGGCTGTCGCATATTTCACAATTTGAGCAGTCTCCGTCATTTCAACCATAAAAGTGCTCTGTCCGGTAGCCAGATCATCGCTAGCACCTACTCTGGTAAAAATCCTATCGACTGGGCAAATCGAGGCTTCTCTTGCAGGAATAAAGCTACCGATCTGTGCCATAATAGTCAAAAGTGCCACCTGACGCATGTAAGTAGACTTACCTGCCATATTAGGTCCGGTAATAATTAATATTTCGCTTTCCCGATGATTTAATTCGGTGTCATTTGGGACAAACATTTCACCTGATAAAAGGCGTTCAACTACTGGATGCCGCCCGTCTTTAATATTAATATCCCGCGCTTGATTAAGAATAGGACAGATATAATTATTGCGAGTCGCAGCTTCACTTAAAGAAATTATGACATCCAACTGCGCAATTTGAAGAGCAGTCTGTTGAATTTCACAGATTCGCTCTTTTATATAGTCTCTAATGACAGAAAATAGTTGATACTCAATATTAATAATTTTCTCTTGAGCACCAAGTACTTTGGTTTCAAAATCCTTTAGCTCAGGGGTAATATACCGTTCTGCATTGACAAGCGTTTGTTTTCGAACATAATTTGGCGGTACAGCACCAGTATTGGCATGTGTTATCTCAATATAATAACCGAAAACTTTGTTATAGCCTACTTTAAGTGACTTAATGCCGGTAGTTTCGCGTTCACGCAGTTCCATATCCTGAATCCATTGTTTACTGTCACGAGCTATACTCCTAAGTTCATCAAGTTCTAAATCATAGCCAGTTCTGATAATACCGCCTTCACGGATGCTAAATGGTGGGTTATCGGCAATAGCAGTGTCAATCATGTTCGTTACGTCGACATGAGTTCTAGTGGACGCAGCAATGTCTGCCAGAAATGGAGACTGGCACTCTTGTAGTTTAATTTTTAGCTCTGGCAATACAGCCAATGATGTTTTAAGTGCTGTTACATCACGCGCATTAGCACTGCCTACCTCAATTCGGGTTAGAATACGTTCAAAATCATAAATATTACTAAGAAGTTCTTTTATCTGTTCTCGCGCTACCCGTTTATCCAGTAATTCTTTAATAGCATCTTGACGTTTCGCAATAGCAATAGGGCTTAGTAATGGAAACTCTAACCACTTTTTTAGCAGCCGTCCTCCCATAGCAGTTTTTGTAAAATCCAAAACTGCCAACAGTGTGTCTTTGCGCCCACCATCGCGCATATTACGGGTAATCTCAAGATTACGCAAGGTCGAGGCATCCAGCACTAAGTAATCCTGTGTATCGATTCTTGTTAGCTTATTGATGTGGGAAAGTGAGCTTTTCAAATTGTAGTGCAAGTAATATAACAAATAGCTTACAGTAGTTTGCGCCACAGAGTTTATCGGCAGCTCTTCTTTGGCAAAATGCTTTTGCGGCAATGTTGCGGCTAAAGCAAGGTCAACATTTGATAATGTAGTCACAGCACAAGCAGAAACTCTTTGCGATAAAAAACTGCTTATTGCGGTAATATCACCTAATTTCCCTACCACTACTAATTCGGCAGGAAGCAGGCGGTATAGTTGATCGCAAACGGTATTTATTCGTGAACTGCCTAAAAATATAGCCCACAGGCATTCACCTGTTGATATATCTGTTGCCGCCAAGCATAATTCATCATCTTCCTCATATAACAGTGCCAAATAATTATTGGCCTTATCAGGCAGCCAAGACTCAGACAGGATCGTTCCTGGCGTTATTATCTTGACAACTTCTCTGCGAACAATGCCTTTAGCCTGTTTAGGATCTTCCACCTGTTCACAAATAGCAACTTTATACCCTTTGTTAATCAATTTGGCAATATAATTGTCGGCAGCATGGTAAGGCACCCCGCACATTGGAACTCTTTTATTATTGCCTCCCTCACGTGAGGTTAGTGTAATCTCTAACTCACGTGCAGCTACCTCGGCATCCTCAAAAAACATTTCATAAAAATCGCCTAAACGAAAAAACAATATTTCATCGCTAAGTTTACTCTTTACCTCCCGATACTGCTCGAGCATCGGAGTATAATTTGTTGCCATGCTAAAAAATCTCCTCTGTATTTAGAGCAAGCGCCCCTTTAAAACCCATGTTTGGGCTTTTTCAATTTGTACATTTACTAAGTCACCGCTCGTTTCAGTCCCTGTTTTTTCCCAGATCACAATCTTATTGGTACGAGTTCGTCCCATTAATTTCAGTTCATCATTTTTACTTGTTCCCTCAACCAGCACTTCAGCAATAGTACCTTCTAGCCCTTTATTTATTTCAAGGCTTATTTCATTTTGTACAGCCATTAGCTGATTAAGACGTTCCTTTTTCGCTTGCAGCGGCAGTTGGCCTTCATATTGAGCCGCTGGCGTCCCTGAACGCTGTGAGTATAAAAAAGTATAGGCAGCATCATAACGGACACTTTTGATAAACTCGAGAGTTTCCATGAATTGCTCTTCTGTTTCTCCTGGAAAACCAATAATTAAGTCTGTTGTTATACTAGCGCCAGGAATAGCTTTGCGAATATCGGCGATAAGTTGCTGATAATACTCGGTAGTATAGCCGCGATTCATGCGTTCCAGTATAGTATTATTCCCTGCTTGAACAGGGAGATGAAAGTGTTCGCAAATTCTTTTACTGTTTTTGATAATGTCAATCAGTTTTCTATTCATATCGCGCGGATGTGATGTCATATAACGAACCCGGGCTATGGAATCAATCTGATCGACTGCTTGCATCAAGTCAGCAAAATCCATTTTTGTTTCCAAATCTTTTCCATAAGAATTGACGTTTTGACCAAGCAGCGTTATTTCCTTAAAACCAGTTTCTCCTAGCTGGCGAATTTCTGCTAGTATACTTTCCAGCGAGCGGCTTCGTTCGCGGCCTCTTACATAGGGGACAATACAATATGTGCAAAAATTATTACACCCGTACATGATTGGAACCCATGCTGATATATTACTCTTGCGAACAGTTGGAACGTCAGGCGCCAAGCGTTCCGCTTGATCCCAAACAGCCAAAACCTGTTCTCTGCTTGTCTCTATCTTTTTTATAAGTTCCACAAGCTGGTGAGTATTATGGGTTCCCATTACCAGATCAATATGAGGGTACTTCTTTAAAATTTTGTCTTTATCTTTTTGCGCCATACAGCCCACAACACCAATAATTATATTGGGATTAATCAGCTTTAACCGCTTCATTTCACCAATCTTGCCATAAATTTTCTTTTCAGCACTTTCTCTAACGCAACACGTATTTATCAAAATTACGCAAGCTTGTTCAATATTTTCGGTAGCTTCATAACCAATTGTCCGAAGCTGACCTGCTAATCTCTCTGAATCATTAAGGTTCATCTGGCACCCAAAAGTAATTGTATGAAAAAGTTTCTGACCGTTTGCTTGCTGGTCCAAATCCATCTATGTATCAGCTCCAATAGCAAAGTTATATATGTCAATTATTATAGCGTAAATTCAGAGCTTACACAAATTCTCACGATTCAGATTTAACTCAAATGCCTTCCTCTGACGGTTAGTGCTATCGCACAATTAAGAAATCCCAGGCATCTAAAATGACCCGGGATTTCTCTTTACAGGACTAGTAGCCTTATTTTATTTTTTTCGTGTTCCCCATAACATTCTAACACCGGAAAAGATTACAAAAATACCAAAAATCTGTTTAAGCTCATTTGCCGGCACAGCCTGCACATAGTTTGCACTGATTAAAGCGCCAACAACAGCTCCTCCAGCCATATAAGCCGCCGCCTGGTAATTAATAAGCTTCTCTTTATAAAAAATCCAAACACTTACGATTGAGGTCGGTATTATAACTAACATAGATATTCCTTGAGCTGTGTGTTGAGCTATACCTAATAGGAAAACCAGCATAGGTACGATTACTACCCCGCCGCCAATACCCAAAAGGCCACTTAATAAACCAACACCTAATCCCATGGCAAAAACTATAAATATCATAGTCAAGCTAGCACCATCCTTACACCCACAAAGATCAACAAAATGGCAAACATCTGCTTTAAGTGGATGGCTGGAATCCTCTTCATAATCCTTGCGCCTATACTAGCACCCAAAATACTACCTACAGTTAAATTTATAGCCAAATTTATATCCGTATTTCCATGAAATCCATAAATAACACTGCTAATTAATGCGGTGGGAATAACTATTGCCATTGATGTGGCTTGGGCACTATGTTGGGTAATCTTGAAATAAGTTACCATAATCGGAACTAGAAAAATACCGCCTCCTACGCCAAGTAACCCGCTAAGAATACCAACTATAAATCCGAACCCCAAAAACTCAAGCCGTTTAGACATATCGAAAACCCCTATCAATCAATAGCACTGGGTGCCAACCCCTCTTTATAACTGCGATATTTATCGTAAATTATTCGGATAGCTGTAATAATAGCTTTTTTGGCACTTCCCTGGTATGTCTTATCAACAATTCTAACTAATTGATCAGGGTTATTGATTGATTTTCCTTTTAAAATAGATGCAACGTGTTCACGAGCCACAGCTGTAGCTAGAGTACAGTCAGCATCCATGATTATTGCCGTGTCTTCGTCAATACTAATAACTACACCAATTACTTTATAAATCTCACTTGCAGTAATTCCTGTGGGCAGCTTAGCATAGCCTGAAAATAAAATACGTTTACTTTGATTTTCCACAAAATCCCGCCTCTACTATATATATTATTCAATACTTAACCGCTTAACAGCAATATTTACTTCTCTAACCATCATACCTGTCATATACTCAACCATTTGTTTTATCCGAAATTGCGCTTCCTTTACTACCTGCCAAATAGGCTGCCCATATTTTATGATTACATCAAGCGAAATTGAAATTCCCTTTTCCTTATCATGTGAATTTTTTATATTAATTTGCCCTGTCTTAGTAATAATACCATCACCTGTAGCAACATAATCAACAATAGCGGCTATCGCTGCATCTGAAATAAGCAATTTTCCATAGTAACTAAAGGTTGGTCGAACAATTGATTTCTCGCCCAATTTTCGCCGTTGTTTTGAACGAGGTTTTTTTAAAAATATATCTAGCGAGTCAATCAGATAACCCGAAAAATGTGGTTTCAGTTCAATAGTCGGCACAGGAATAATATGCTTTCCCTCTTTTAACCTACTTTCACGCGCCTTAGCAATTTCTCCCTTTGTAGCAATCTCTTCAATACGAATTATTTTACTAATAGGCGGCAGTTCTAATACATCAACAATCTTTTCCACCATATTTTTAGATGTGCCGAGAATTAAAATACGTTCAGGTATTACTCTAGCGATAGCTTCTTTAACTTCATTAGCATGGTCAGGTTCCATAAATATGGCACGTTTAACAGCTCTAATTTTGCTAGGCTCCTTTTTGGCCGAATAACCCGCAATAATTTTACTGTCCTTAATTAGCAACCCATCGTCTATGATTGTGTCAACATTATATTCATGTGCTACGATTAACGCCCGATGGCTTTTGCCCGTTCCACTTGGACCAACCAGCGCGATGGTGTCCATAGGCAGCCTCCTGATAAAATTTAAGTAGGGTATAGCATAAAAATAACACCTTTTCAGGTGTTGTCAAGTAAAATATTACATTGACAAAAAATCTACGAGGGTGGCTGAAACAGTAAAAATACCCAATTTTTCAGGATATCTTGCAGGAATAGCATGAAAATCAGAACCACCAGATATTTTTAAATTATATTTATTGGCAATAGCTAAGTATTTTTCAGACGCTGCCTGATCATGTTCTGGATGATATACCTCTAACCCATGTATACCTACTTTAATCAAATCAATTACCAAATCATCATTACCAATAAGGCCAGGGTGAGCCAATACTGCACTACCGTCAGCTTGTTCAATAAGTCTAATGACCTGTTCAGGGGTTAGTTTATAGTGGGGAACATATGCAGGGGAATTTTTGGACAAGACTTGTTCGAATGCTTCTGCTATTGTTTCAAAATAGCCGTTTTCAACAAGCACTTTAGCAATATGTGGTCTCCCCACTGAGTGGGTTTGACCAGCAATATCTGCTACTCTATTATAATCGATTGAATAGCCTAATTTATTAAGCTTATCTATAATCACTTGTGACCGCTTTAACCGATCTGCACGAATAATTTCTAGTTGATCCTTAAGTTTAGCATTATCAATATCGATACAATACCCTAAAATATGTACTTCATATTGGGGTAGATCGGTGCTAAATTCTATCCCTGAAATAATAGATAGCTTTGATGTTATGTTATTTAAATATCCTGCTGCTTTTAAGTCTGCGTAGGCAGCAACCGTATCATGGTCAGTAATAGCAATATGACTCAAACCAGCCAGTTCAGCCTGATGAACAACTTCCAATGGAGATAGCCGGCCATCAGAAGCAGTTGTATGAATATGAAGATCTACAATCATGGTTTGCCCATAGTATTCATCAGTTGAATTAAAGTTCGAACGCCGACTCCTGTACCGCCCTTAATATTATATCCTTTATCCTTTTCCGCATCAGATGTCCCGGCAATATCAATGTGTACCCAGGGAGTTTTATCAACAAACTGCCCAATAAACAATCCAGCTGTAATAGTACCTGCAGGCCTTCCACCAGTATTTTTAAGATCAGCAATGGAACTTTTTATTTGCGCAAGATATTCGTCATCATTAGGCAGTTCCCACATTTTTTCCCCAATCTGCTGAGCGGCAGTAATGACAGACTGACACCACTCCTGATTATTAGTCAGAACGCCGGAATAAACTGCGCCAAGGCCAATAACACAGGCTCCGGTTAAGGTTGCTATGTCAATTATTTTGGTTGCTCCCAATTGCTTAGCATAAGTCACTGCATCAGCTAAAATTAACCGGCCTTCCGCATCAGTACTCAAAACTTCTATTGTCTTTCCACTAAGCGAAGTCAAAATATCGCCCGGCCGGAAGGCAGTACCTGATGGCATATTTTCCGTACATGGCACAACAGCTATTATGTTTACACTGGGTTTTAATTGCCCCAAAGCCATCATGGCTCCTAATACGGCAGCGCCACCAGCCATATCACCTTTCATTTCGTCCATTTTTTGACTAGGTTTTATTGATATCCCACCACTATCAAAGGTAATCGCTTTGCCAACAAGGGCTATTGTTTCCGGACTTGCCGGATCCCCTTGATATTTTAAGACAATTAATTTGGGCGGCTCAACACTACCTAACGCTACAGCCAATAATGCCCCCATACCTTTTTGTTGCATATCTTCTTTTTCAAGTATAGTGAGTTCTAAACCATATTTCCCTGCTATTTCACTAGCATGGCAGGCCATTTTCGTTGGAGTCATATATTGTGCAGGATGGTTAACCAAATCACGAGCCAGGTTTACGCTCTCCGCAATTATTTTGCCCTCATGTATTCTTTTTTTAATTGCTTCTGCCCTTGCTGAATCATTTTCAATAATTACCATCTTTTCAATATTACAATTGTCACTCTTGCCTGTTTTATAATAATTGAACTGATATAATCCCATTACTGCACCTTCAACAACAGCTTGTGCAGAAAGACAAGGTTCTAATTTGTCAGTAGCATGATGAATCATAGTTGCTATCGTTTTGGAATGCACTTTCCTAGCAGTCCGCATGGCCACAGCCATCAATGCCCGTACTTTGTCTACCGTAATTTCACTTTCTTTACCTAATCCAAGAAGAATAATACGTTTAGCACCAATAGCCGCAAAGGTATGGACAACTGTCGTTTCCCCATACTTGCCACAACCTGGCATATCCTGAATTATTCCACTTAAGTGAGAATTTAATGTTTTGTCAACTGCACCGGTTGCCCCACTTAACAGCATTTCCCCTTCAAATAAGTTAAGTATTATTGTATCGCAAAGTATTTCCGTTATTGATCCAGAAACAACTTCAATATCCATATATTCACTCTCCAATTTGAATTATCACATTGCATTATTATATTATGCCATAAATTACTCATTAAAAACAATAAAACCTGTTCAATATGAACAGGTTTCAATCATGCTTTTTTTAACGAGGTTCGACAATTAACTTAATAGCCGTTCTCTCTTCGCCATCAATAAGAATATCTGTGAAGGCTGGTATGCATATTAAATCAACACCATGCGGAGCTACAAATCCTCGGGCAATAGCAACTGCTTTAACAGCTTGGTTGAGTGCTCCAGCACCGATTGCCTGCATCTCGGCGCCACCCCGTTCTCTCAGCACTCCAGCCAAAGCCCCTGCTACAGAATTAGGATTAGATTTTGCTGATACTTTCAATACGTCCATTTTTACATGTGCCTCCTTTGATAAAAAATGAATTAGTCCTATAAATTAGATATATTCGTTATACGGGAAAAAATTCCTTTTTTTCACATGTAAAAAAAATCTAATTATTACAACAAATTGGTCACACTTATTTATTAAACACAAAAACACGCCCGTCTTCACGTATTCCGATGAGGCTATGGTGATCATTATACTGTTTACGAACGTTTTCCAACATATCTTCTATTACCTCTTCTTGAAAAAGAAGATCCTCTTCTAGCATAGCATCATTGTGGTCAGTAACTAAGCGATCACTAAAGTGCTCTCTAAGAAGTTTAATGACTAGGTTGATTTCTCCGCGTGATAAGGTCTGTACTTCTCTAATAAAAGTTACCATTGCTACCTTTTCATATGAACTCAATTCAATATCAACATTATTATCTGTAATACCTTGAAGCATATGATAGGCCGCAATACTATTAATAATTAGGCGCTTAGTGCTCTCAAATTCCTCCACAGTCGGAATGCCGGAAATCATAAAAGTAAGTTTTAACGAATTTGCTTCAGGATTGAAATTAATGGTACCAATCTCAGGATAACGCACTAACATAGATATTATTAAGTTTGCCCCATCAGAAACTTGTTGGTCATTTTGGTAAAGTTCAGCCATTTATTTTCACCGTCCAATAGAAAATATCAGTATAAAGATTGCTCAAAGTTTCTGATTAAGTATTCTCTAGAAGATAGTTAAATCCTGCTTTAAATTTGTTGGTAAAAAAGTTAAAAAACGGCTTTTACCGTAAGGCAAAGCCGTTTTAAATAACTGTTTAATATTTATTTAGCATAATCAACAGCGCGTGTTTCACGTATAACTGTAACTTTTATTTGACCTGGATATTCAAGTTCACTTTCGATTTTCTTTACAATATCCCTTACTAAACGAACGGCCGTTAAATCATCAATTTTGTCTGGTTTAACCATTATGCGAATTTCGCGGCCTGCTTGAATAGCGAACGATTTTTCAACACCATCAAATGATTCAGCGATTTCTTCCAATCGTGTTAATCGCTTAAGATAGCTTTCTAAGGTTTCTCTGCGGGCTCCCGGCCGCGCAGCAGATACAGCATCAGCCGCTGCTACAAGCACAGCTTGGATAGTTTTCGGTTCTTCATCACCATGGTGAGCACCAATAGCATTAATAACCTCAGCTGCTTCGCGATATTTCTTCGCTAGATCAGCCCCAATGGTTACGTGAGGTCCCTCAACTTCGTGATCCACAGCCTTACCAATATCATGGAGCAACCCAGCTCGCTTGGCTAACATTACGTCAACACCAAGTTCACTTGCCATAACTCCCGCTAAATGCGCCACTTCAATTGAATGCTTGAGTACATTTTGCCCATAGCTGGTACGGAATTTTAACCTTCCGAGAAGTTTTATAAGTTCAGGATGTAGTCCATGAACTCCAGTGTCAAAGGTAGCTTGTTCGCCAGCTTCCTTAATTTTCTGTTCCACTTCTTTTTGAGCTTTCTCGACCATCTCTTCAATGCGTGCAGGATGAATTCGCCCGTCAACGATGAGTTTTTCTAATGCAATTCTAGCAACCTCGCGCCGTACAGGATCAAATCCAGACAGAATTACTGCCTCTGGCGTATCATCAATAATCAGATCAATACCAGTAAGTGTTTCTAACGTTCGAATATTCCGACCCTCACGACCGATAATCCGGCCTTTCATCTCATCATTTGGCAATGAAACTACCGATACTGTAGTTTCCGCGACATGATCAGCCGCACATCGTTGAATAGCTAATGATATAATTTCCTTGGCTTTCTTTTCCGCTTCTTCTTTGGCCTGTTGTTCTAAATCCTTAATTAGCATTGCTGTTTCATGTCTAATTTCTTCTTCCACATTAGCAAGCAATAAGGTACGGGCATCTGCCGATGTCAAACCAGACAGTCTTTCTAGTTCAGTTTGTTGCTTGGCATAAAGCTCATTGATTCTTTCTTGACTTTTATCCAACTCGGTCTCTTTACGACCAAGAATCTCTTCCTTTTTTTCAAGAGAATCGATTTTTCGGTCAAGGTTTTCCTCTTTTTGCACCAAGCGCCGCTCTAGACGCTGAAGTTCGGTACGCCGTTCTTTAATCTCCCGGTCAAGTTCACTTCTCTGCTTATGAATCTCTTCCTTGGCTTCCAATAATGCTTCTTTTTTCTTAGACTCGCCAGCTTTCTCCGCATCTTCTAAAATTCTTTTGGCAGCAGTTTCAGCAGACGCGATTTTAGCTTCAGCAATATTTTTGCGTATCCAGTAACCTGAGCCAGCACCCAACAGTCCAACCACAATTGCGGTAACAATAATTTCTAGTATACATTCCACCTCCTTATTTTAATATTGATATTAAGGGTAAAGCCGAGTTAAACTCGGCTTTTACAAGTAGCTTTCCGTTTGCTTTTCAGCATTCAAGCTCTCCTAAAAGTTTTTCAAAATAGAATTATTAGATTACACGATTGGATATTTTTATTGTAAATGTTTTTCAAATGTGTGTCAAGGAGACATATCCCGAAGATGCGCTAAAACTTTACTGACAGTAGCCGCTTTAAACCCTTTGGCAGACAAACGGCGGATTATTTTATGTAAATCTTGCTTGTCTTTGCTATTTAAATACTTCTTTGCTATTTTTATAGCTGCTTGATATTCTGAATCAACATCCCAATTTGCGATTTTTTCATTAATCAGCGCTGTTGACAAGCCTCTACGTCTTAGCCGTAGATAGGTCTCTTTCAAACTATATTTGGCACTTTCAACATACCTTTCTAAAAGCATGTCACAAAGCGCGGCATCATTTAGATAACCGCGCTTTGTGACATCCGCAACAGCCTCGCCTACTGCAGCTTCATCATAACCTTGATTGTGGAGTTTTTGCTCAAGCTCTTGCCGGCTGTAGTTTCTAACTTTTAAAAGTTTAACAGCAGCTTCCATAGCACGTTCATTCATTAGGCTTCGAAAACCTCATCACTATCATCCTCACTAAATGAATCACCACTGTTACTACTTATATCATCAATATGGGTATTACCTGTAAGTACTATTTCCCGAATTTTTTTATCGATCTCGTTGGCAATATCCCGATTTTCTTTGAAAAATTCTTTTACATTCTCTCTGCCTTGTCCTAGACGCTGACCATTATAAGAGAACCATGCACCACTTTTGTTAATAATCTCAAGACTAACCCCAATATCAACAATACTTCCTTCACGTGAAATACCTTCTCCATACATTATATCAAATTCTGCTTGTTTGAATGGGGGTGCCACTTTATTTTTAACAATCTTAACTCTGGTTCGGCTACCTACAACATCATTCCCTTGTTTCAAGGTCTCTGCTTTGCGAACATCCATCCGAATGGAAGCGTAGAATTTCAAAGCTCTGCCACCAGTAGTCGTTTCAGGATTACCGAACATAACGCCAACTTTTTCTCGAATTTGGTTAATAAAAATAACAGTTGTCCGTGATTTGCTTATAATACCAGTTAATTTACGAAGAGCTTGGGACATTAGACGAGCATGCAAACCAACGTGAGAATCGCCCATATCACCGTCAATCTCATTTTTGGGCACTAAGGCAGCCACCGAGTCAATTACAATAACATCAATAGCCGCACTGCGAACAAGTGCTTCTGCAATCTCAAGTGCTTGTTCACCATTGTCTGGCTGAGAAATTAGAAGATTATCAATATCAACACCCAGTTTCTTTGCATACGCCGGATCAAGTGCATGTTCCGCATCAATAAAGGCAGCAATCCCATCCATCTTCTGGGCTTGTGCGATAACATGTAATGCTACTGTTGTTTTACCTGAGGATTCAGGCCCAAATATCTCAATTACCCGTCCTCGCGGCACTCCACCGACTCCGAGAGCAATATCAATCGGCAATGACCCGGTAGAAATAACCTCAATATTCATTTTGGCTGCGGCTTCCCCAAGTTTCATAATAGCGCCTTTGCCAAAATCTTTTTCAATCTGACGCATGGCATTTTCGAGCGCTTTAACTTTATCCAGTTCTAGATTTTTTTCAAAATCTTTTGTCTTATCCATAGTAATACAAACCTCCCCCGACAACTATAAATGAGACTTGATTCAGATGGGATTTTAATCCAATCTGAATCTTAGTCGAATTATCCAGGGACTTATCCGTTCTTTACTCCCGCCTATAGAGGACGGAAGTATTAGAACAGGTTAGTCATCGGATAAGCACATTATACAAACATCTGTTCGTTTTGTCAATGAGAATATCGTGGTTAAGTCCATATTTATAATATATCTATCGCCCTTTTGCCGGTTCTATATTAATGCGATAGCCTTTGATAGTATTCTTATTCATAACGGATAATACGCGTTCAGCAACATTTTCCGGAACCTCTACAAAAGTGAATTTATCATAGATATTTATTACGCCAATAATGCTGCCATCAATATCTGCTTCTTCTGCGATAGTACGAACTATATCTTGTGGCTGAATCCGCTGTGCCCGCCCAGCATTAATAAATAGCCTTACCATCCCTGGCTCGGCACCAGTATTACCAAACTGCGCCTTTTCAATATCTGCTTGTTCCTTGTAACCTTCCTGGAAAAGTTTCAGTGCAGCCGCAGCAAGATCAATGGGATCATAATCTGCAGCTAAATCAGCGACAATACCACTATAAGCATCAAAACCGCCCCGTGCAATGGTCTGGGTAAGTTGCTTCTTAATAAGCTCGGTTTGGCGCTCAAGAATATCAGCAGGCGATGGCAGTTGGCGGCGCAATATCCGGGTTTTCACCTCTTTTTCAATAAGTTTTAGCTGCCTATACTCCCGTGGCTGAATAAAGGTAATCGCTACCCCTTTTTTTCCGGCCCGACCGGTACGTCCAATACGGTGTACATAAGACTCAGGATCTTGAGGGATATCGTAGTTGACAACATGCGTTATATGTTCAATATCGAGTCCCCGCGCAGCTACATCAGTAGCAATAAGTATATCTAATTTGCCATCCCGAAACTTTTTCATGACTCGGTCACGCTGTGTCTGACTAAGATCACCATGCAAGCCATCTGAAATATACCCGCGTGCCGAAAGCGAAACAACTAAATCGTCAACGCCTTTTTTGGTTCGGCAGAAAATAATCACCCTGCCTACTGTTTCAGAGTCAAGTACTCGGCATAAACCATCAAGTTTATCGCGGGTTTCGTAATAGATTTGGTCAATAAGCGGCACTGTCAATTGTTCTTTACTAATAGTTACCGTTACCCTATCCTTCATATACTTATTAGCTAACGTCATTATTTCTGCTGGCATAGTAGCTGAAAACAGCAATGTTTGCCGCTGATTAGGGACATGCTGGAGTATATTTTCGAGATCATCAATGAAACCCATATCTAACATCTCATCAGCTTCATCAAGCACCAAAATTTTTACATTCTCCAACTTAATGGTATTTCTGCGAATATGGTCAAGCAACCTACCCGGCGTTCCTACAACTACTTGAACCCCTAACTTAAGGCTTCTAATCTGGCGTTCTATTGCCTGTCCACCATAGATTGGCAATGTCTTTATTCGTTTAAATTTACCGATTTTAGCTAATTCCTCGGATACTTGAATAGCTAATTCTCTAGTAGGAGTTAACACTAATGCCTGAATTTGTTTAGCTTCAGCTATCTTCTCCATAATAGGTATACCGAATGCAGCTGTTTTTCCAGTACCTGTCTGCGCCTGTCCTAAGACATCGTTTCCGGCCAATACTAGTGGAATTGTCTGGTTTTGAATGGGCGAAGGCTCTTCAAATCCCATTTCCGTTATAGCTGCCGCCGTTTTTTTACTCAAAGAAATATTACCAAATAAAGTTACTATGTCTTTCATCTAAAAACCTCCTAAATAGTAAGCAAATAACGCCTTATATGATTAAGGGCAGTTAGCGCTGTTCTGTGTTTTATATCAGTACGTTTTCCATTAAAATAATGCTGGTAACACACTTTTCCTGCTGCGCCATCGATAGCGATATATACAAGGCCTACAGGCTTATCTGGCGTTGCTCCATCCGGACCAGCAATACCAGTAATGCCAATACCTAAATCAGTATGAAATTTGTCCTTAATACCTTGAGCCATATATTCGGCTGCCTCTTGACTTACAGCACCTTGGATCGCAATGGTTTCTTCCGGAACACCAATATGCTTGGTTTTAACAACATTGTTATAACACACGATTGACCCCACCAAATATTGCGAACTGCCAGGGACATCGGTAATGCGACTGGTAACAAGCCCACCAGTGCAGGATTCAGCCAATGCTATTGTCAACTTTTTATTTAAAAGCAAGCTGCCTACAGCTTTCTCCATGGTCTCTTCATCAATACCAAAAATATACTCGTCTAATAACGGGCAAATTTGACTTTCAAGTTTATCAATTAATTGTACTGCCTCAGTTTCACTAGCTGCTTTTGCCGTGATACGTACATGAATTTCACCATTTCGAACTAGTAAAGCCAGGGTTGGATTCGATTGAGATGAAATATATTTATTGATTCTCTCTTCTAATGCAGATTCTCCCAGTCCATATGTACGGAGAACTCTGGAAACGATAGCACCTTGGAGTCCAAATCGCGTAGCAAGATAAGGAACAATAGATTTTTCAAACATTGCTACTAATTCATGGGGTGGCCCAGGTAAATTTATAATTATTTTACCTGTCATTTCCTCTTCAATAATAACTCCCGGAGCCGTTCCACAGGTGTTTTCTACAATTTGCGCCCCTGCCGGCATCATTGCCTGCCGCAAATTATTATCTGTCATACACAAACGCCGCTCTGCAAAGAAACGTTTTATTTGCTCCGCGCTAGCTTCATGCAAATACATTGACTTATTAAGAAGTGAAGCCGTGACTTCCTTAGTTATATCTCCTTGCGTTGGTCCTAGACCACCACTGGTTATAACGATGTTAGCCCGTTCTAAAGCCGTTTTTAAAACGCTTTTCATTCTTTCCCGGTTATCACCGACTGTGGTTTGATATACTACGCTGAAACCTAACTCATTTAAGCGTGCTGCTAAAAATGGTGCATTCGTATTTACTATTTGCCCTAAAAGCAGTTCTGTTCCAGTATTTACTAATTCAATAATCATATAGCCGATTCCCTCCTAACACTAATTCATTCGCGACATAAAATGGTAATTCCTCTCTATTTTTGAACTTAACCAAAAACAGCCTATATTGATCTTTCTTAACAAAAAATAGCAGAGCCTTAGGCCTCTACTATTTTAAGCTTGCATTATACTATTATGCAGCTACTCTTGCTTTCTTTCGGCCAATAAATCATAGGTGAAACCCTGGATAACTTCAGCCTGGACAATATCTCCTGGCGACAATCCCTGCGCATTTTCAACATAAATACAGCCGTCAACATCAGGCGCTTCCCGGTACGATCTGCCAAACGCAACAGTAGGCTGTTCCGGATTATGACCCTCGATTAATATTGTCAGGACTTTCCCTTCCATATCGTGATTCAAATCCTCAGAAATGCGGCATTGTAAGGACATTAACTCATGATAGCGTTCCTCTTTGACACTATCTGCCACCTGATTCTCCAAAATTCCAGCAGGTGTATCCTCTTCTTGGGAATAAGTAAATATACCTACTCGTTCAAATTTTTGCTCAATCATAAAATTTTTTAATGACTCAAAATGTGCACTTGTCTCCCCGGGAAAGCCCACAATAAATGAGGTACGAATGGCTACTCCGGGAATAGCTTCGCGAATTTTCTTTAGTAATTTTTCAATATCAGCACGAGTGTCACGGCGATTCATTGCCGCAAGTATTTCATCATTGGCATGTTGCAACGGTAAATCAATATAGTTGCAAATCTTGGGCTGGTTAGAAATAAATTCAATCAGCTCGTCATTGAAGTACTTAGGATAGCAATATAACAATCTAATCCAAAAAACGCCTTCAATTTTAACCAGTTCATTAAGCAGCGTTGTTAATTGCGGCTTATCATTACGATCCCGCCCGTAACTTGTAGTGTCCTGAGCGATAAGGTTGATTTCTTTTACCCCCTGCTCAGTCAGTTTTTTTACCTCAGTTACAATTGACTCTACTGAGCGGCTGCGATATTTGCCACGTACCATTGGAATTACACAATAAGAGCAACAATTACTGCATCCTTCTGCTATCTTCACATAGGCACTGTAGACTGGAGTAGTAGTAATTCTCCGCATAGTTTCATCATAAATAGTATCTATTTCGCCAATAAGCAAAACACGTTCATTAACTAATACAGCATTAACGGCTTCCATAATTCGATGCCACGCACCTGTACCAACAATCGCGGACACTTCAGGTAATTCATCTAATAATTCCTGCTGATAACGCTGGCCTAAACAACCGGCAACGATGATGCCGCGACATTTACCTTCTTTTTTATACTCGGCCATTTGCATAATAGTCGAGATAGATTCTTCTTTAGCCGAATCTATGAATCCGCAAGTATTTATTATTAATATATCAGCTTCCTGGGGATCATCCGTAATGTGTATATTATTATCGGCCAGAATTCCTAACATTATCTCGGTATCCACAAGGTTTTTGGCACATCCCAAACTAACAAATCCTGCTGTAAGCATAGGTCTTCCTCCTATTTTATCCGGCAAGCCTTACTTTATCCCCAAACGTGCTTGTACCCATTTATCCAATATTCTATGTTGCTGCTCAGAAGAATACATATCATGGTGGTCAAGTAATTGTATATTGTTCGCGGCATGTTCACGATTCGTCTGCGCTTGTGCACTAGTTGGCATAAAATAAAATTTATGTTGTGCCATAATTGAAAGTGCACTATCCTGAGTAAGCCAATCAATAAATTGTTTTCCCTCAGTCGCATGAGCAGCGCCTCTAACTAGTCCCACTCCAGTCAATAAAAAAGCTGTTCCTGCCTCTGGATAGATAATTTGCAAAGGAAAACCATCTTTAACATAACGCATAGCCTCACTCTGGACAGATACAGCCAAGTCAACTTCTCCCATGCTGGCCATTCGAGCTGGTGTTGCCAAGAATTTAGCATATTGCACAACTTGAGGATGAATCTTCTTAAGAAATTCCAAGGTCTGTTCCTCCCCATTTGCTGCAACTAGAGTGTACAATAGATTGGCAGCAGCATCGGCGGCAAGAAAATCCGTCATACCAAATCTCAGCTTAGAATCTAATAATAAATCAGACCACTTCGTTGGTTTTTTCACCGCAGTCTTTAAATAATCTTGATTGGCTGCAAAAATTATTGGATCATACCAAACTCCTACCCAATAGCCATCGGTATCTTGGAATCTGTTTGGTATTATATCTGTGTACTCTGATTGATAAGGTATCAATAAAGCACTGCTTCGGGCTTGTTTTAACGTTTTCCGGTTAGCAAGAATAACATCCGCTTTTGTGTCTGTTGATTCTTCTATTAACCTAGCAAACAAGTCCTTTTCTGGCAACGGTACAATATTAACCCTAACCTTTGCAATTTTTTCATATTCCTGAGCCAAGACATCTACTTGTTCAATCGGCAACGTTGTATATACAGTAAGCGTTGGCAAACTGCTTTTATTTTGTTTACCTGCATATCCTATAAGATAAGTAGTACCAGTAATGATCAGCATAACTAAAAATGATATTACCAGTAATGGCAGATAACGTTTCATAATTTACCCCCGCACAATCTAGTTAACAACTAAGGCAAACATTTATACTATACCCTTTTTTTCTTCTTTATGCAAGGTTAAATCCCTTCTATGAAATATACTTGTTTTAAAATGTCCCTCATTATGCTACAATAATAGCCATGAAAGGAGTTGTTTAGTTTTGACAGATAAGCCCTTATTACGGTCTTTTTTCCCCCCGGCTTTGACTTCAGGTTTGATTACTGTCGTAATTTTTTTGTTTATTATTGCTATTGGTTATGCATTTGGTATTTATGACGGACTGGTGCACAATAATCCAAATGCCGCCTTTAATTCCTTTGTCGCGGTACTCCTATATGCTATTCCCGCTTTTGGGTTATTGAAACTTAAGCGTTGGGCTCGCTTGTTTGAGTTAGGGCTATCTATATTATTTGTTATCATTGGGCTTGTAGTCATGTTTGGTTACAGCATGACCATGGGTATTATAACAGTCGTCCCACATGGTTTAATCGCTATCTATCTTTTATCAAAAGACTGCCGCCAAGCATTTGGTTTTATAAAAGACTAAAACTACTGATGGGTTTTTACCTCATCTGGAGCTTAGTCTCATTTGCCGGGGAATGAATATGGCCTAGTACTAAAAGAAGACTAGCGTTTTAATCTAGTTTTCTTTTTTGTTGCTTTATTTCTGGAATTACTAAATTTACGATCCTTATTTATCGTTTCCCTTTTCCCTTTACTAACCAAAGGCTGTTGGTTGCGTGGGGGTCTGATTAAACAATTTGGTTCATAACCAATTAAATCTTTGCGGTCTGCTTTAATAAGCGCTTCATAAACAAGCTTGTAGTTTTTAGGATCACGATATTGCAGTAAAGCACGCTGTAAGCTTTTGTCATGTGGATTCTTCGCAACATCGACTTTTTCTCCGGTTAGTGGATGAACTCCCGTATAGTACATACATGTTGATAAACTTCCGGGAGTTGGAATAAAGTCTTGTACTTGTTCCGGTCGATCGCCAGTATCACGCAGAAATTCAGCCATTTCTATGGCCTCTTTCAGTCCAGATCCCGGGTGGCTAGACATAAAGTAGGGTACTAAATACTGTTTTTTGCCTATTTTTTTATTAATTTCTTCATAGACCTTTTTAAATTTTAAATAGACATCTCTTCCTGATTTGCCCATAAGTTTTGTAACTTTAGGTGAAATATGTTCTGGCGCAATCTTCAATTGCCCACTAACATGGTGTTCGCATAACTCGCGCAAAAACTCTTTATCATTAGCAGCTAATAAATAATCATACCGCAATCCTGATCGAACAAAGACTTTTTTTATCCCAGGTATTTGTCGAATTGCTCTAAGTAATTCTAGATATTCCTGATGATCTGTATTTAAGCTCTTACAGGCATTAGGAAATAAACATTGCTTACCTCGGCAAGTTCCTCTTTCTGCCTGCTGTTCACACGCAGGGTGACGAAAATTTGCCGTTGGGCCACCAACGTCATGGATATAGCCTTTGAAGTCCGGCAACTTTACTATTTGTCTAGCTTCCTGTAATATCGATTCCTGACTGCGGCTTTGGATCATTCTTCCTTGATGGGCATATAATGCGCAAAAAGAGCAACTTCCATAGCAGCCTCGGTGACTAATGATACTAAACTTTACTTCCTGGATAGCCGGAATACCTCCCGCCGTTATATAAGAAGGATGATAGGTTCGTTGATACGGCAAATCATATATTTCATCCATCTCAGTGGTGGTCAGCGGCATAGCTGGAGGATTTTGCACTATATACTGTTCCCCATGTCCTTGAGCGATGGTCTTGCCCCGAATGGCATCCTGCTCTAAGTACTGGATTTTAAAAGCTTCTGCAAAAAGCCTCTTATTTGTACTGACATCCTGATAACTGGGTGTTTCGACATACTCCCATAGATGCTCTATTGATTCGGTAGGATAACATGTTCCTGGTATATCCCGGATATTGTTAATAGGTATACCTGCAGATAATTGGGTTGCCAATTCTTTAATTTGACTTTCGCCCATTCCATATATCAGCAGATCTGCTCGACTATCAATCAAAATAGATCTCCTTACAGCATCTGACCAATAATCATAATGAGCAAATCTCCTTAGACTAGCTTCAATTCCGCCAATTATCAGCGGGGTATGCTTCCAGATCTCCCTCACTCTGTTGCAATAAACAATTGTCGCCCGTTCCGGCCTAAGTCCAGCCTGGCCTCCGGGCGAATAGTTATCTGTACTGCGATACTTTTTAGCTGCCGTAAATTTATTAATCATAGAGTCAAGATTGCCTGCTGAAACTAATATTCCTAACCGTGGCTTTCCTAAGCGTTTAAAATCAGTAGTCGAACGCCAATCTGGCTGGGCAATAATCCCAACCTTGTATCCATACTTTTCTAGCAACCTACAAATAATTGCAGGACCAAAGCTAGGATGGTCGACATAGGCATCCCCACTTATGAAGAGAAAGTCCAACTGCTCCCAGCCCCGTTTAGCCATATCCTTCTTAGTCATTGGTAAAAAGTCAGTCATGTTGCTAGATTTACCTCATTCCTATTGTATAATTCCTGTCGATGTAAAGGTTTTGACAACAACTTCACCATTACCACCAAGTTTCCCCACCGGTTTGCCGTTATATACTAAATCAACAACACCGGCATTGCCAAATTTTACTGACAGTTTATCTGTTGCTTCCCACGTAATTGATTCCCCATTTTTGGGAGTTCCCTCATATACCGCTTTACCATCTGCTGTTATTTGTGTCCAACACGGCGCACTAAATTTAGCAGTTACAATCACTTTATTCTCAGGCTTTGTTGGAGTGACAGATTGAGCAGGCGGAACCGATGGACTGGTCTGAGTTCCCTGTTGCACCTTTGCCGATGGTGGTTGCTGCTGGGTTGATGGCGACGGAACCGGAGAAGGTTGTTGACTCTCTGATGACCACCAAATAAATCCCCCTACAATGAAAGCGACAATAACTCCTACGGTAACCCATTTCGTCAAACCGTTACTTCCGTCTTTGCTCGGGGATGATGTTTTTACCGCTCTTACCGTTTTGACCTCTTGCGACTTCTCTTCAATCTCATGTTCCTTTGGTTGCTCTTTATTCTGACGATATAACTCCATTACCGCCTGGGAATCAAGACCCAAAAAGGTAGCATAGTTACGAATAAAACCTTTTAAATATACTTCCCCAGGGACTACATCGTAGTTTCCTTCTTCAATAGCGTTAAGATAAAGTGCCCTAATACTTATAGTACTTTCAACATCTTTAATTGACAAAGATTTTTTCAAACGTTCAGCACGTAAAATTTCCCCTACTGTTTGCAAAACAACTACCTCCCAAACTGTTGTAAGTATTGGATTATCATTTTTGTAGCCTGCTCAGTATTATCAGCATTTACTGCTAAATCATAATCTGTAATTTTTGAATTCTCGTAACCATACATTGGATCATAGTATTCTACGAGCAAGGTCGTAACAACCTCTCGAATTTGCCCTGATTCAAATTCATTTATCAACTTATCGGTTTTCTTATTGCCTAAGCGTCTGCGTAATGACTCAATGCTACTAATTACCGCATTACTATTAACATTGTAAATATCCAGATATTCCTCTATCAATCTCTTTACTCTTACTTCCACACTAGCAGACAGCAATATTTTTTTTCCCTGGTTCATAGCGCTAAATAAACATTCTGGTAAGTATACATTACCAATACGTTTACTTTCACACTCTACTATTATATATGCCTGATTATTCAGCTTATCAAGCTCAACAAGCAAATTTGCATCAAAATTTTGGGCTGTTGCTGACTTTCCTAAGCCGATTTGACCAAAAACCGAACCTCGGTGATTGGCTAAACGCTCAAGGTCAATCACTGGAATATTACAATTAGCCAGTTGCTTCAATACTAACGTTTTTCCAGTTCCTGTTGAACCACAAAGAACTAAAATTTCCGGTTTAACTTCAAATTGTCTCAGTCTGTCTAAGACATACTGACGATACGCTTTATATCCTCCCACAAGCTGCGTCGCTGTAATCCCCATCATGTCCAGCACACCCACTATTGATTTAGAACGCATACCTCCCCGCCAGCAATATATAATTACTTTTCGCTCTTCTTGGTTAAGCTGGCGAATTCGACCAATGATATCTGGTAACTTTGCAGAAACAAAAGACAATCCCAGATGTTTAGCATCTTCAACACTTACTTGTCTATAGATAGTTCCGACTTGAGCTCGTTCCTCATCATCAAACAAGGGAATGTTTACGGCACCGGGTATATGCCCCCCTTCATACTCTATAGGTGAACGCACATCGATAAAAACTGCTTTATCTAGTATCACTGCTTCTTCAACTTTAATTATGTTATGCACTATCAATCACCACTACTATTCTGCCCTGTATAAAATGCCGTAAGCATAAAAGCAAATTTATTTTTTGAAATATCTTGAATATACTTGTTCTGACGTCATAATTATTTCTCGAGCTTTACTGCCAATATTAGGCCCTACAATTTTCATTTCTTCCATAGTATCAATTAGCCTTGCTGCACGCGTATAACCAACCCGAAATTTACGCTGCAGCATAGATACAGACGCTTGTCCAGTTTCCAGCACCATGCGTACAGCTTCTTCCAAAAGTTCATCCTCAAACGTAGCTGATTCTACTTTTGTATCAGAGCCAGTCTCGACAGTAGTTACACCTTCATTATACTCAGGCTCCGCCTGTTCTTTAATATAAATTACTAAGTCCTCAACCTCACTATCAGCGATAAAAGCACCCTGTACTCTGATAGGCTTAGAGGCTCCAACAGGATAAAACAACATATCGCCTTTGCCTAAGAGTTTTTCAGCTCCAGCCATATCCAAAATAGTTCGTGAGTCAATCTGTGATGAAACTGCAAAAGAAATACGTGAAGGCACATTAGCTTTAATAGTTCCGGTGATAACATCAACAGAAGGCCGTTGTGTAGCAAGAACTAAATGCAAACCAGCTGCTCTTGCCTTCTGCGCCAGACGGCAAATGGCATCCTCTACATCGACAGGCGCTACCATCATTAAGTCAGCAAGCTCATCAATAATAATCAATATCAATGGCAGCTTCCCATCCGGATTAAGTTCATTGTACCGAGTAATATCACGTACTCCAGTTGTAGCAAACACTTCATAGCGGCGTTCCATCTCCTGGACTGCCCAGTTTAAAGCGGATGCAGCTTTCTTGGCATCAGTAACAACGGGAGTTAGCAAATGCGGAATACCATTATAATTCGACAATTCCACCATCTTAGGATCAATAAGCACCAATTTAACTTCATCTGGGCGAGTCTTAAATAATATACTAGTAATCAACGTATTGATACAAACACTTTTCCCTGATCCAGTAGCACCAGCTACTAATAAATGCGGCATCTTTGCCAGGTCTGCCATAATTGGCTGCCCGGCAATGTCTTTGCCCAGCGCCACAGTCAAACTAGAAGAGTTTCGTTGAAACTCGTCAGTTTCCAAAACCTCACGTAAAGCAACACCAGATAATTCTTTGTTTGGTACTTCAATACCAATAGCCGCTTTGCCAGGAATAGGCGCTTCAATCCGTACCCCCGAAGATGCCAATTTTAAAGATAAATCGTCGGCTAAATTTACTATTTTACTAACTTTTACACCTGGAGCCGGCTCTAATTCATAACGAGTAACGGTCGGTCCCTGACAAGTATTGATAACTTTAGCACTTACCCCAAAGCTATCAAGCGTCTGCTCAAGTATCCGAGCATTGTCGGCAACTTCTTTGGGTACTTTAGTTTGACGTGGACGATTTGGTTTTTTCAGTAATGACACCGGCGGTAATTTATAACCACTACTCTCGGCAAATACTTCTTTAGCAATTGAAATAGGCTGCTCCTGAGTCTGTTTTGACTCCATAACGGGTTCTAATTTATTACTATGTCTGCTGCTTTCTCTTTCATACTTCTGTATAGCAAATTCAGGCTTATCATCTCGTTGTTGATCGTAAAACATGGGCTGACGTTCCATCATATCTTCTTGCTCTGAGAAAATTGTTTCTGCCGAAGCAGCTATAGCTTCCTTGGCTGAAGTCATACTTTCTACGGCCTTACTTTTGGCCTGTAGTAGTGTTTTTGCCAGCGACCAGGTTGTTGTCATCAGTATTGAGCAAAGTAGTAATGCAGAGAGTACAATCATTGAGCCATGCACCCCTAGTAATTTGCGCATGGAAAAAAGCGTCATACCACCGGTTAATCCGCCACCGGTTACCAAGCTATCAGGCATTATTTCATGACCAACCGGAATCCTGATATGATGATATATTGCTAACACCACTAAATATAAAAGCAAATAACCCCAAAACCTAACAGAATAACCAATTGGCCCCTTGGCCACAATGTACTTTAAGCCAACTATAAAAAACACCAGCGGAACAGCAACAGCACCAATTCCAAAAGTATATTTCAGTATTTTTGATATAAATAACCCAATCGGACCTACATTGAGGCCTATCAGGCTTATTAATGCTAAAATACCCCCTGTAACCATTGTAATGCCAAACAATTCATGCCGTAATTCAGGAGTTAAATGGTTCAACCATTTAGGCAAAGTTAACCACCTCTAACATTATTCTGTTCTACGCAATAATAAAAATTCCTTTATTTTGTTTACCTGCCCAAATAAATAAAACGCCCTCTTACGAGAGCGATTCAATTACTGGTTTATATGTAATAATTGTTCCAGGTTGTAGTTCATTTCGCAGGTAATCGGCTGGAACTGTTGTAAGTATACGAATAACACGAAATTGATTTTGCGATATTTTTTCCACCATAACCTTTTGGCCTGAGTATTCAATCTCTTCATAAACCATGGGCTCGATATGTTCAGCAAATATTGTTTCTTCCGGCACAATTGTCCATAGAACCATTACTGCTTCAGCCCCTTACTTTCTTTATGCGCTTTGTGTGCAGTAATCAGCTCCTGCAATTTATCTATTGCCTGCGATACGCCGCCTATCTCATCAATTAATCCATACCTTACAGCATCTCTGCCGCCTACTGATGTGCCAATGTCCCTAGATAATTCACCAGTTTTAAACAATAGTTCTTTCCATTTCTTTTCACTAATGTTTGAATGTCCTACGACAAATTTATTGACTCGTTCCTGCATCTTTTCCAAGTAGTCAAAGGAACTTGGTGCTCCAATTACTAAGCCAGTAAGTCGAATAGGATGAATGGTCATAGTCGCACTTTCAACGATAAAGGAACACGTTGCAGAAACGGCAATAGGTGCACCGATGCTATGGCCACCACCCAATACTATTGACACTGTAGGTTTGGACATACTGGCTATCATTTCTGCAATTGCTAATCCGGCTTCGACATCCCCACCTACTGTATTTAGCACTAACAACAGCCCATCTATTTCGCTCGACTGTTCAATTGCCACAATTTGCGGCATCACATGTTCATATTTGGTGGTTTTATTTTGGGGAGGAAGCACCATATGACCTTCGATCTGACCAATTATAGTCATGACATGAATATTGCTTTTCGCAGTCGGCACTTCTGTTGCGCCTAATTCTTGGATAGTCTCGGTTGCTGCCACTTTTTGAGCCTGCCGGCTTCTTTTTGGAGTATCATTTGGCGATGGATGTATCTGTGGTTCTTCAGGGTTAGTACCCGGAGGAGCAATTACCGGATTATCATTAACTATCATATGAATATCCCTCCAGCAAATTATCTATATAGTCATGTTTTTATCATAGATAGTATTATCACTGTTAAGGATTTCATACTATATTAAAATCGCAAAATAAAAAGAAGAGCCTTAGCACTCAAACTGTTTTCAGCAGGTTGGTACAAGGCTTCTTCATTATACTTCCATGATAATAGGCAATATCATAGGTCGGCGTCGCGTACGCTCATACAAATATTTGCCAAGCGTATCACGCACATTGGATTTAATAGCCGCCCATTCGGTAACACCATTAAGCTCACATTTTTCCAAGGCCTGTCTCACTCGTTCCTTGGCATCATCCATGAGTTGCTCAGATTCACGCACATATACAAAGCCGCGAGAAACAATATCTGGTCCAGCAGCTACCTGCCCACGTTGTTTATCCATAGTCACAACAACAATTAGTATCCCATCTTGCGAAAGTTGCCGTCGATCCCGGAGCACAATATTACCTACATCACCAACCCCGAGACCATCAACCAAAACATTGCCAGACGTAACCTTGCTCGTGATTGCACCCTTTTCACTAGTGAATTCCATTGTTTGTCCATTTTCAGCAATAAAGATGTTTTCCTTCGGCATACCCAAGGCTTGTGCCAATTGGGAATGTTTAATTAGGTGCCGATATTCGCCATGTACAGGAATAAAAAATTTGGGGCGGATAAGATTATGCATTAACTTTAATTCCTCTTGACTAGCATGTCCGGAAACATGAATCCCCGAGGTTGACTCATATACGACCTCGGCTCCTTGCCTAAAAAGGAAATCTATAGTACGCGAAACCAACTTCTCATTCCCAGGTATTGGCGTTGCTGAAATAATTACTGTATCTCCTGGGACAATTTCTACTTTCTTATGATCTGACATAGCCATTCTGGTTAATGCCGACATTGGTTCACCCTGGCTACCAGTTGTCAAAATTACAATTCCTGATGCAGGATAATTATTGATTTCATCAATATCGATAATCACACCTTCTGGTACATTCAAGTATCCCTGCTCCAGAGCAATGGTAAGGACATTAACCATACTGCGACCAAGCACAGCCACCTTGCGTCGATATTTGCATGAAGTATCTATGGCCTGCTGAATTCGATGAATATTGGACGAAAAGGAAGCAATAATAATGCGTTCCCGCGCATTTCGGAATGTTTCATCAAATGTAACACCAACAGATTTTTCACTCTGCGTGTAACCGGGCCGCTCAGCATTAGTACTATCGGCTAAAAGCACCAATACCCCTTGATCACCTAGTTCGGCAAACTTATGAAAATCCGTAACTTTACCATCAACCGGAGTTTGATCAAGCTTAAAATCACCAGTGTGAACAATTACACCTACAGGAGTCTTTATGGATAAAGCCGCCGCATCAGCTATGCTATGACTTACCCGAATAAAACCTACCTTGAAATTGCCAATTTGAATTTCATCGCCTGATGTAACAGCATGCAACTGCGCGGAAACATTATTTTCCTTTAACCGTCCTTCCAAAATTCCAAGCGTCAGGCGAGTTCCGTATACAGGTACGTTAAGCTGTTTTAGTACATATGGCAATGCACCAATATGGTCTTCGTGCCCATGTGTTAGCACAATGGCCTTAACCAAATCACGATTATCCAACAGATAAGTGATATCAGGAATAACCAGATCAATGCCCAGCATGTCGTCTTCGGGAAACATCAGACCTGAGTCAATTACTATTATCTCTTCACCGTATCGAATGACCGTCATGTTTTTACCGATTTCCCCCATCCCGCCCAGGGGAATAATTTGTACTTTGTTTGGTTGTCGAGCCAAAAAAACATACACCTCCAGAATTTTTAGATTGTTAAAATAAGTTGTAAACGCCCGTTCAATAAACCACAGAATAAAAACCGGCCGTACTGCCCACTTGTGAATAATTATAACCTATTTAACCTGCTGTGACAACAAGTGGTACTACTCACTCGGCAATATTATATGCAAATATTGTCCAGACATACAAAAAAACCGGCAGCACCCGCTACCGGTTAATATCTCAGCTTATCTCAGCTATATAGCACCTATTGATTGCATTACCTTTGTTATTTGGTCTACTTCGCCGACAGTTGGAGGCACTAATGGCAATCTTACTGAGCCAGCATTTATCCCCATTATATTAACAGCTTCTTTAATTGGTATTGGATTGGTAGTAACAAAAATAACCTTAAAGAACGGCATAAGTGCAAGATGTATTGCCTCAGCTTTATTTCTATCCCCTGCAAAAAAAGCGGTTATCATTTCCTTCATGCGTTTGCCTACAACATGTGCAGCCACACTTATTACTCCGCAACCTCCTACAGACAACAGCGGCAGAGTTAGTCCATCATCCCCGCTATACACTAAAAAGTCATCAGGTGTTGTGCGTATAATTTCTGAGACCTGATCTAAGCTGCCACTTGCTTCTTTAACTGCAACTATATTCTTAATCTCGGCCAAACGTGCAATGGTGGTTGGTAAAATGTTAGAAGCGGTACGACCTGGAACATTATATATGATAAGTGGTAACGCTGTTGAGTTAGCAATGGCTCTAAAATGCTGGTAGTATCCCTCTTGGGGTGGTTTATTATAGTAAGGACCAACTAACATCGCCCCATGTACACCAAGTTTTTCCGCTTCCGTAGTTAATTCAATAGAAGCTCTGGTATCATTAGAACCGGTGCCAGCAATAACAGTGGCCTTATCACCGACAGCCTCCAATACCACTTTAAACAATGTAAGTTTTTCTTCTTTAGTTAAGGTAGCTGTTTCACCAGTGCTACCAGCAACAACCACTCCATCAGAACCATTATTCACAAGATACTTTGCCAAATTAGCCGCTTCACTATAATTTACACTAAAATCTGCATTAAACGGGGTTACCATTGCAGTTAAGACTTGCCCGAAATTCCTCATTACGCTCTCCCCTTATTTAATTTGATAAGCAAAGTTAGTCACCGGACAAACCAAACTTCTCATGAAGTGATTTAACGGCAGCTCCAACATCATTTTGCGGCACTAAAACAGAAATAGATGTATGAGAGTCTACTGTCTGGAGAATAGCAATTCCTTTACAAGATAACGCTTCAATAAAGCTTGCCATCACACCAGGTACTTCACGCATTCCACCGCCTACCACAGATACCTTCGCACAATTTTCTAGCACTTCAAAGTCATAGCCGAGTTTTTGGAGTTGTGATGATGCTTTCTCTGCGTGATCGGCATTGATAGTAAACATGATCTGCCCTGGATGAACATTAATTAAATCTACACTAATACCATTATCAGCCATTGTTTTAAACACCTTAAAACTCGCATCAGATCCCATAGAACTATCTAAATGGAGTTTAATCTGGACAATATTGTTCAAATAGGTTAAACCTGTGGCAATTCGGTCAACTACCGCTGCTCCATCAGTGTCCTCTTTGGCAATATTAGTAATAAGAGTTCCTGGTGCTTCAGAAAATGTTGATTTTACTATCAGGGGAATATTTTTCTGCATAGCTATTTCAACTGCACGGGGATGAATAACCTTAGCACCTTGATGAGCTAGTTGGCATACTTCCCCATAACTTATATAATCAAGAATCTTGGCATTGTCTACAATTCTCGGATCAGCTGTCATGATTCCATCAACATCTGTGTATATTTCAACCATCTCAGCATGTAGAGCTGCGCCCAGGGCTGATGCACTTGTATCGCTACCACCTCGTCCCAAAGTGGTAAACTCACCTTCGCTAGTCATTCCCTGAAAACCACAGACAACAGGTACTTTTCCTTGTTTTAGAAGGCTGAATAACCGTGTTGCATCACATTTTAGAATACGGGCATCAGTAAACTTATCATCAGTAATAATACCCGCATGTCCTCCAGTCAACATAACTGCGTCCATACCAGCGGCCTGCAGCGTACCGGCCATAATCACTGCTGAAATCATTTCACCACAATACATAATCTGATCAAGCTCTCGGGCAGCAATATTCTTATACGCTGACCGCGCGATACCAATCAATGTATCTGTAGCGTAGGGAGCCCCTTGCCGCCCCATAGCCGATACTACAACTACCGGATTAAATCCTTGCTCCCGCGCTTTCTCAATCTTGCGCAGTACAAGTTCCCGCACTTCGGGTGACGCTACCGACGTTCCCCCGAACTTCTGGACAATTATTCGCATTTTGTACACCTCAAATTAAATTATGCTCAATCATATATTCAGCTATTTGCACAGCATTAAGTGCTGCACCTTTTCTAATTTGGTCGCCAGCTACCCACATGTTTAACCCATAAGGCACACTCTTATCTGCGCGAATACGCCCAACAAATACTTCATTTCTGTCTGACGTATATAGTGGCATAGGATACAGCATTTCAGCCGGATTATCTTGTACTATAACGCCCGGAAACTTGGCTAATAGCTGCTTTGCTTCCTCAGGGGAAAGCGGGCCATTCAGTTCGATATTTATTGACTCAGAATGGCTTCGATATACCGGTACTCTAACTGTCGTCGCAGTTATTCCGATACTATAGTCATCAAGTATCTTATGCGTCTCATTTACCATTTTCATTTCTTCTTTAGTGTAATCATCCTCAACAAATACATCAATGTGTGGTAAAAGATTAAATGCTATTTGATAATGTTTGGACAGACTGGCACTTGGTAAAATATTAGCTTCTACAGGTCGATTTTCCACAACAGCCTTAACTTGGTCAGCCAGCTCATCAATTCCCTCTTTACCTGCACCGGAAACAGCCTGATATGTGGAAACAACTATCCGTTTAATCTTTACAGCATCATATACAGGCTTTAATGCCATAACCATAATAATTGTCGAACAATTAGGGTTGGCAATAATTCCTTTATGCTTTTTTATAGCCTCAGGATTAACTTCTGGCACAACTAGCGGTACTTCCGGATCCATGCGGAAAGCACTTGAGTTATCAATGACAACAGCGCCCCGCTTTGCGGCTTCCGGAGCTAAAGTTTTACTAATTGATCCGCCTGCAAATAAGGCAATTTCCACATCATTAAATGAATCAGGTGTCGCCTCTTCAACTATGTAGTCTTTACCCATAAAGTTGATAGTTTTGCCAGCTGAACGCTCAGATGCCAGCAATTTTAACTGGTTAAACGGAAAATTACGTTCCTCAATAAGTTTCAAAAACTCTTGGCCAACTGCTCCGGTTGCCCCCAAAATCGCTACATTATATGTTTTCATTGTATGCAACGCCCCCATTCTTTGTCCTTAACATGCTCGTATATTCTTGAAGTTATCTTCATACTTTGCAAGCTTTAGCCCATTATATGCTCAAGACCAACAATCAGTCCGTCAACGGTTAGGACTTTTTTACATGCCAGCACTACTCCTGGCATAAATGATTCTCTGGATATCGAGTCATGGCGAATAGAAAGCGTTTGTCCTAATCCGCCGAAAATTACTTCCTGATGAGCTACATAACCCGGTAACCGGACACTATGCACTCTAATACCCTCAACATCGCCACCGCGCGCACCAGTCAGTTTTTCTTTCTCATCTGGGTGTCCTTGCCGCATTGTACCCCGTATTCCGGCAATTAATTCAGCAGTTCTAAGAGCGGTACCAGACGGAGCATCCAGTTTTTGATCATGATGCATTTCAATTATTTCAATATGCGGCAAATACTTAGCAGCCTCTTGCGCCAATTTCATCATTAGAATCGCACCTATAGCAAAATTAGGAGCAATGATTGCATTAACCTTAGAAGTTGCGCATAGTTCCCGAATCTCAGTAATATGCGCATCTGTTAATCCCGTAGTACCTACAACTGGACATACTCCGTTCTTAATTGCAATCTTGATATTATTAAGAACCGATTGTGGATTGGTAAAGTCCACCATAACTTGCGGTTTTGTTTCATTGATAACAGTAACTAAATCATTACCAACTGTTACCCCAGTTTTTCCTGCACCAATAATATCTCCTACATCGGCAAAATCGGAATTTTTATCTACTGCCCCAACTACACTTAAGTGCGGGTCATTGTGAACTGCTCGCAATACTTCCCTTCCCATTTTGCCATAAGCGCCACAAACCATTACTCTAATCAAGCGCTATTCACCTCCTATTTAATTACGCAAGACCTGGCTTATGCCATTTCCTGCAAAAGATTGGCACAGCCTTCTACGGCCTTTAGGGTATATAAAAAAGCAGCCGGTGAGCGCGTTTCTCACCAGCTGCAAAACAGCATTTTCTGACCTTAGGAAAATATATGTATATATATCGTCCCTTATCAGATGAGATAGCGCTCCACCAAGTAATGGTGACAGTCTTACATCTATTCAATGTAAGACCAGTAAGAAGATTTGGCTTTCTTGCTTACTTCGGCGGTTACCCCTTTTCTTTCAGTTCATCGATTCCACTCTCACTGAAAGTACTCTTGACTCCCGCACCTCTACTTCATCCTTTACAGGATGTTGCTTATTTATTTTATACACATTTTATACCAAAGGTTCCTGTATTGTCAATAAATATTGAAAAACTGGCAACCTAAACAATTCCGGCACAAAGATCATTCTAGCTTAATGCATGAATTTCAACATCTTTTGCCCCATTTTGCCGAAGGACTTGCGCTGCTTGGTTTGATTTTGCAGCATCAGAGCGGATTATTGCCAGAATTCCGCCTTGAGCTACCTGTTGCTCATAACGTCTACCAGCTTCAGCCGGAATACCCCAATCTATAAGGCCGCCTGCAATACCGCCTGCTACTGCCCCGCTTAATGCAGCCGCTATTGGACCTGCAGCAAGTACCGGTCCAACCCCGGGGATGGCTAATGCACCTGCCCCTAAAAGTAACCCTCCAATACCGCCTAAAGTGCCGCCGGTTAGGGCACCATCGGTAATATCATCCTCATAATATTCTGTATCCTGGCCTTGTTGCTTTTTGTTCTTTGATACAATATTTATTTCTTCGGTTGTAAACCCTTGAGATCTAAGAGAGTTTACTGCCTGTTCCGCACTATCACGGGAATTAAATACTCCAATTACGCTTTTAACACCTTGAGTACCCATTTGTTTCGCCGACGAAAAATTCTGTGCTGTTGAGCCCGTGGCTTGTGGCTGGGTATTTTCAGTTTGCGACTGAGCACTTGTATAGCTAGTTACTAACGCATTTTCTGTCTGACTAGTGCTTTGAGTTGTTGGCTGATTGCCAGTACTCCCTTGCATGGTATCTTTGGAATTGTTTGTTATTGACATCAAATAAGCCCCCTAACATTAATCTGATATACAGTTTAGTGTTAGGTTGACCACTACCGCACTTTTTATTCCCAATCATCTAGAATACATACGCTCATACGCATTATTTAAATCAACAATAACAATCTCATCCCCGATACGTTTAATTGCCTGCCATGGTATCGTTACTACCTGATTTTCACCTAAGATATTAAACAAAGATTTACGTTTGGGTAGTATTAATCCGCCAATAATCCCGGTACGGCTATCAAAAGTTAGCTCACATTCACCAACAATACCTAGTCGCGCACCATCTCCCAAATTAATAACTTCTTTACCAGCCATTTCACTTATCCGCACTATTCCACCTACTTATCCTCAAAGAATTTACTAAAAAACGGTTGAGCAACCGCAACTATAATAGCCGTCATAGCAAGCGGATCAAAAGCAATTATATTGAAAGTTATCCGCTCAGGTATATTAAGCTTTAAGAATGATACTATCATTACTAAAGAAAGATATACACCGCCAGCAGTAGCTACTAATTCTTGCACAGCTGTGGAAAAAGGCGATGGCTTTGGTTCAAGCTTGGGTATGTTGTCCAAAGCCATTCGAAAACGACAAATACGTAACCAAACAGACCCCATAATAATCAAACTAATCAGCACCAATGTTGCCCACGTATACAAAGTCGCCCCTCCTCAACCTGCTTCTATCTATGTATATGGTGATCGAGGAGAAGTTATGAAAAAAGCTATTTACTGTCCAGTACTCCCAAAACCACCTGAACGAATAGTATCTACGCAATCATTATCAGTTTTTAAGTATTTATAAAAAATTCCCTGAGCCAATCTGGTTCCCTTGGTAAGCGTTACAGGCTCTAAGCCATGGTTAAAAACGGCGATTAAAATATGTCCTTCATTCTCCTTGTTATTATAATAGTCAGCGTCAACAATCCCCTGCCCGTTAATTAAACTCAAACTATGTTTAATAGCTAGTCCAGACCGAATATGAATACCTAAGTATTCGTCTTGTTCCATATAAGCTTTAACTCCTGTTGGGACTAAAACAACCTTCCCGGGAATCAACGTAACCTCTTGGGCAATTGTAATGTCATATCCAGCACTTAATGCAGTCTTACGAATAGGTACCTTTATATCACAATCGTTATATTGACTAACTACTTCAAATCCTCGCGCCATATATTCTCCATCCTCTCATTAAATAGTGAAGTCTGTATTAATTTCCGATGAGTCAACAGGGCCTAGCGCAGTAAAACATAGTTTTTCTGTTACAAGCATTTGATCCATCAGTTGGTTAAGCTCAGCCAAAGTCACCCTGTCAATCTTAGTTACAACTTCATCTAGCGTAACAAATTTTTTCAAAGTAACTTCCATCTTACCAATACGAGACATCCGACTACTCGAACTTTCCAAGCCAAGCAGTAAACTTCCTTTTATCTGCTCCTTAGCCTTAATTAGTTCATGTTCATTTATACCTTGAGTTTTAAAATGTCGCAAATTTTCTATAATAAGCTCCAAAACCTGATTAACATTGGCCGGACGAGTTCCAGCATAAATGGTTAGCAAACCAGCATCCTTATAATTATTTTGATAAGAATAAATTGAGTACGCCAAACCCCGTTCCTCGCGAATTGCTTGGAATAATCTAGAGCTTATTCCTCCACCTAAAATATTACTGAAAATATAGGTCGGATATGTTAACGGATGCTCTTGAGGTACACTCCGTGTTCCTAAGCATAAATGCACTTGCTCTGAATCTTTATTAATAATTGTTCTTGCCGGGACAAAGGTCGGAGTAGTAATATCAAATCTCCTTTTTTGTCCTTCTAGTTCACTAAAATAGCGAGCGACCAATTTCACCAATTCATCATGGGCTATATTACCTGCGGCCGCAATTACCACATTATCAGGAGTATAAAAATCCTGGTAATATTTAATTACCGACTTTCGATTAAAGCGTTCGATTGAATCAGTCGTACCTAAAATATTCCTTCCTAGCGGATGAGCTGGCCACACCGCATCTAGATGAATGTCATGAATTAATTCTTCCGGTGAATCTTCATACATATGTACTTCTTCAAGCACTACTTGACGTTCACGCTCAATATCTTCCTCAGTAAATTTGGATCTCAACAACATATCGCTTAGAATATCCATTGCGAGCTCAGCATGAGAGTCCAAAACCTTCAAGTAATAGCAAGTACACTCTTTGGCAGTAAAAGCATTCAACTGTCCACCAACTGCATCCACAATTTCAGCAATATCTTTGGCCGAGCGCCTAGCTGTTCCTTTAAACATCAAGTGCTCAATAAAATGAGAAACTCCATGATTATCTTCATTCTCAAATCTTGACCCAGTTCCAATCCATACTCCCATAGTAACTGATTTTACATAAGGAATCGTTTCAGAAACTACACGAATTCCATTAGGTAATACTGATTTTTTATACATAAAAACTCCTTCGCCTCATACCAAACTATTGACTCGCTATTTTCTTAAAATGCTTATTGCATGGCACGTTTCCAAAAACAAATTGCCCAGATAAGCTATCCCTATTATACCTAAATTTGCTAAAGAAAAAAACAGAGATATTCGTATTACCGTTTATCTCTGTCCTTTCTAAGATTACTGGTATTAGTTAAAATATTTAACTACCCCATTGAAAATCCCCTGGGCTATCTTATTACGGTAGTTATCCTCCTGTAACCTGCGGGCTTCACCGGTATTGGTGACAAATCCCATTTCAACCAAAATACTAGGCATTGACGAATTTCTCAATACA
>JAEZVB010000052.1 GCA_023443285.1 Bacillota bacterium | reverse complement strand
CCGTTTTACTTCTTGGGTCTCCAACTCTAAACCTCCTTGGGAGTTTTTCGACTTACTTTAAAAACTCCATATCACGTTTAGAGTTATTATCCCATAACCAATTTTGAGTTTCTATCCACTGTCTTTTAGGCTTACAGGGGACAGGGACTTGTCTGCAAGAGAATAGAAGAAAAGAGTTCACTTTATAGTCTTTCTCAAATCCATCTTGGCATAGACGACCCTATGAATTTCAACCACCTGTTCTTTAACCACATAAAAAACAGCATAATTTTTAACTGGTAATATTCTGTATTCACCTTCCAACACTTTAAGTGTCTGATACACCTTGCAGGAATAAGGAAACTGTTCGAGTCTGGATATAGATTCATCCAGTGCATCTATTAAATCCATTGCTGCTTTTGCTGCGTTCAGGTGGTCTGCAATGTAGGTTACAATATCCGTTAAATCCTTTCGCGCTAAAGGCAAATATCTGATCTCATACATTATCAGATTCCACTCTGTCAGAAAGCTTTGCCCTTAATTCAGCAAACACTTCTTTATGGGAATATCGCTTATTTGTTGTTTGGGCTTCCAGTTCAGCTTCCTTTAGTTTTAAATAAACTTCACTTTCAAATTGGTAACGTTCAAAGGCTTCCATACTCATAACAACCATGTCTCCATAACCATTTTTGGTCAGAAACACTGGTTCGGCAGTTTCATGAACAACCCTTGAAATGTCAGCAAAGTTATTTCTTAAATCAGATACAGGTCTAATCTGTGGCATGCTATTCACCTCTTTGTTGATTTAGCATAATTTTATCATAATTATGCTAAGAATTCAATCCCAAAAGAAAGCAGACAAGGGGATAGGGATTTGTCTTGAACAAAGAAAGATGATATTCTTTGTGTATAGAGGTGGTTGATGTGCCAAGGCAAGCACGAAAAAAGAGTGAAACAGGAATATATCACATAATGGTGAGAGGCATTAATCGCCAAACAATATTTGAGGATGCTGAGGATTGTGATAAATTTATTACTACAATCCAGCAAAGTTAAGAAAAAATTAACTTTGAGCTGTATGGATACTGTTTAATGGGAAACCACGTTCATTTATTGTTGAAAGAGAAGGACTCGTTAGCTCTGTTAATGCAAAGTATATGCTCAAGTTTTGTTTATTGGTATAATTGGAAATATGATCGTGTCGGGCATTTGTTTCAGGAACGGTACAAAAGTGAAGTAGTGGAAAACGAAGCATATTTGCTAACGGTATTAAGATATATTCACCAGAATCCGATTAAGGCTTGTATAACGAATAGAGTAGACGAATATAAATGGAGTAGTTATCATGAATATATTGGTAAGCAACAAATAATAGATACTGAATTTATATTGGGGTTATTTGGAAAAGAAAAACAAGCGGCAACGAAGCGATTCGAAGAATACATGAATGAAGTTAACCAAGATGCTTGCTTGGATTATAAAGAAAGACATCGGATTGCTGATGAAGAGGTAATTAAGATCTTGGAAGGAAGATACGGAGTAAAAAAAGGTTTCTTTCATTTGCTGGAAAGAACGGAAATGGATGCAATATTGAGAAGTATCAAAGCAGTTAACGGTGTCACAATAAGACAGCTTGTGAGAGTAACAGGAGCAAGCAAGTTTACTGTTGAAAAGGCTTAGCGGACAGTTGCCTAACACCTTATCCATTCTTAAGACTTTCGTAGCAATAATAAAATGAGAGCGGATTCGCATTTGAGCCGCAGGTATAAGCTAAGCCCCACCTTGGTTTAGGTAGGGCTTAGCTTATGGCATATCAATAGCAGGTGAGAAATCTGCTACTTAACCTAAGAGGCAGCGTCTATTTATCCCACTCTTGTAAAAATTTAAGTAGATTAAGCAACTTATCACTAGGCGTTAAAATTCGAATATCAATAGGGGCAAAGATATCTTGGGTAAACCAGGCTGGTATGGCAAGCCAATTAGGACTAGATTTGGATGCCGGGAGCAAGGGTAAGTCGCCGTGTTTTGGTTTGTTATTCACGCTATATACTTTGTACCCGTAGCTTTCCAAAATAGAAATTACCTTTTTATTATTAGGCGCCAACGATTCAACCATGATTAGCGGTGCTTCTTTCTTAGAACCGAGCCATTGTGTCATGCCTTTTAGAACAGAAATTTCATGATCTTCAACATCAATTTTAATTAAGGTCTGTGCTGAACGATACTCTTCCAACGTAACTGCCTTGATAGTTTCTTGGCGGTTATGCTCTGGCGCAGGGCAAAGGGAATTATGACCAGGATCATCTGATAGGTACAGATTCTGCTCGCCTGCTATGTCACTCACTGCATATTTCAGAGCGTTGACATTTAATTGATTGTATTCAATACCTTTTAAAAGATATCCATAAGTTTCTGAACATGGTTCAAAAGAAGTCACTGGCACAAATTTCGACATTAAAAAAGAGTAATACCCAATGTTGGCTCCGACATCAATAAACGATTTAATGTATGGAGCAATGCGCAACATTAATAATGTTTCAGCAAGTTCATAGATTCCATAAGTAAAATGCTGTAACTCAGATTTAGGCATATACAAGCTATAATTAAAAAACATAGGATAGAAACCCGGTATAGATATGGGCTGGTTGAGCAAGGGGCTATTGAATGGCCAACTACGGCCATACTTTGTTGTCCGCAAGAGCTGATTGATATACTTGTATTGGGGTTTAACGTTTTCCTGCAGAAAAAACCAGTTTAGCTCAATGCAAAGGCTATTCCAAATCTGGATATATTGCGGATTATTACGATGTTTGCTATGAAGCCTATCGATTTGCTGAAGAAGTTCTTGATTATTCTTAGTAGTCACACTATACCTCCTAGAACTATAAGTCCAAATGTAATTTATTCTATAGGGTTTTAATAATTCCTTTATTTATACTTGGAACTTAGCAAAGAGTTAAATTCAATTGCTTTTGTCGGCTCATTGTCCGTTTTGTTTTCTAAACAGTATGGTATAATAAGGATATCGTCTTTTGACTATACAGCAGGGATTATATAGGTAACAATAGTGTCCATGTAAGATATACTAGCGGCAAAGGAGACTAAACCATGAAACTTATCATCCTCGCAGGCGGCGGCGGTACCCGCTTATTCCCGCTCTCGCGCACTTGTCTGCCCAAACAATTCCTGAAGCTCGGAAATTCTGACTCGCTTTTGACCCAAACGGTAAAACGTTTTTTGCCACTAATCAAACCTTCTGAAATTGTTGTTGTAACCAACAAAGAATATATTCACCATGTTAAGACCGAACTGGCAACATGTGGTGCCAGCGGCGCCCACATATTATTAGAACCAGTGGCGCGCAATACTGCTCCAGCGATTGCCCTGGCGGCGCGGTTTTGCCAGGAAGAGCTAGGCGCAGCTGCGGAGGAAGTACTGTTTGTAACCCCGGCTGACCATATCATCCAGCCCATCGATAAGTTTATAAAAAATGTCCGACAGGCTGTTGATCTGGCAGACCTGGGGCAGGTGGTTACTCTTGGTATTAAACCGGATAAGCCGGAGACTGGCTATGGTTATATTCAGGCAGGTGAGGTCTTGGGTACAGGTTACAAAGTAGCTTCTTTCCGAGAAAAGCCTGATAAGGATACTGCCGAACAATATCTTGCTGCAGGCAATTATTACTGGAATTCAGGCATGTTTGCTTTTACCACCGGTTGTATTATGGAAGAATTCCGCGAGCATGCACCAGAGATTTATCAGCTTGTGTCTGCGCCATTTACGGAAGTGCTCAATAAATTTGACAATATGCCGAGCATCTCGATTGACTACGCGGTTGCCGAGAAATCATCGCGAGTGGTTATGGCGCCGCTTACAGCCTATTGGAACGATATTGGCTCCTGGGATGCTATCTATGATGTGCTGCAAAAAGACCACTCCGGCAATGCAATCCAAGGCGACTGTTTACCTATTGACTGTTCCAATACGCTTATGCTGGGGCGCAATCGTCTGATTGCCGGTATTGGTCTGGAAGATGTGCTGGTTGTTGAGACCGATGATGTTATTGTTGTGGCCAAGCGCGGAGAATCGCAAAAGGTCAAGGATGTGGTTACTGAGCTTAAAGCCCGCGGGCGGCGCGAGGTGGATGAGCATACGACCATGTACCGTCCCTGGGGTAGTTATACAGTATTAGGCGAAGGACCAGGCTACAAGATGAAAAAGATTATGGTAACACCTGGTCAGCGGCTTAGCCTGCAACTTCACTATCACCGCAGTGAACACTGGATTGTCATTAGTGGTACGGCTAAGGTGACTATTGGCGAGCAGGAGCAGATGGTACATGTCAATGAAGGTGTATATATTCCGCCGTCAACAAAGCATCGTTTGGAGAACCCCGGCAAGATTCCCCTAGAGATTATTGAGGTGCAAAACGGCAGTTATCTTGAGGAAGACGATATTGTGCGTTTTGATGATGTGTATGGTCGGGCGTAAATTGTGAAGTGGAAGCTAAAAGCATTAATTTATATTCCTGTGCAGCTGTGGCTGTACAGGAATATTTTTATCAGGTGTAGTATATAGTATAGAGTTGAGGAAAAGGGGAGGCGGTGTTGTTTTGGAAATTAAGCGTGATGCATTTAAAGCCTATGATATTCGTGGTAAAGTTCCTGATGAGTTGAATGAAGAAATGGCGTACCGCATTGGGCGCGCCTTTGTCGATATATTTGGAGCTAAAAAGGTGGCTGTTGGTAATGATATCCGGTTATCTGGGCCTGCGTTCAAAAGCTCCTTAATCAAAGGTCTTACGGAAATGGGCTCAGATGTAGTTGATATTGGCCAATGTGGCACAGAACAGATTTATTTTGCTACAGCCCATCTTAATCTCGATGGCGGCATTATGATTACAGCCAGTCATAACCCTAAGGATTATAACGGCATGAAGTTGGTACGGGCTGAATCCCGGCCCATTAGTGCTGACACCGGCCTTAAGGAAATTGAAGAAAAGGTGGTCAACGGCGATTTTGCGCCGGTCGGTGGGGATATTACCCCTGGTACGGTCACTTATGTAGATATTCTAAAAGAGTATGTGGCGCATTTACTCACTTACGTGGACAAGACTGCCCTAAAGCCGCTGAAGGTTGTGGTGAATGCCGGTAATGGCGGTGCCGGTGCTATTATTGATGCGCTAGAACCGTACCTGCCGTTTGAGTTTATCAAAATTAATCACCAGCCTGATGGCAGTTTCCCAAATGGTGTACCCAATCCGCTTTTGGTCGAGAATCGCGAGGTTACGGCTAAGGTAGTGCGTGAACGTGGCGCCGATGTGGGTATTGCCTGGGATGGCGATTTTGACCGGTGCTTCCTGTTTGATGAAAAAGGCGAGTTTATCGAAGGCTATTATCTTGTTGGCTTCTTGGCTCAGGCTTTTCTGCAGCGCCGGCCTGGTGCCAAGATTATCTATGACCCGCGCCTGACCTGGAATACCATTGAAGTAGTGGAGAAAGCAGGCGGCATTCCAGTCTTGTGCAAAAGCGGTCATGCCTTTATCAAAGAACGCATGCGCAAGGAAGATGCCGTATATGGCGGGGAAATGTCGGCTCATCATTATTTCAAGGATTTTTCCTATTGTGACAGTGGCATGATTCCCTGGCTGTTAGTGCTGGAAATTCTCTGTCGTGAAGGAAGGCCGTTATCAGAGCTCATGCGCGAAAGAGTTGCCTGCTACCCGGTAAGTGGCGAAATTAACAGTACTGTCGCCGATGCCAGGGCGGTGATTGAAAAGATCGAGGATAAGTATACGCATGGTGCGCTCAAAATTGAGCGTGTTGACGGGTTAAGCGTAGAGTATGCTAACTGGCGGTTTAATGTGAGAATGTCGAATACCGAGCCGGTGCTCAGGCTGAATGTGGAGTCACGGTGTGATGTCAGGCTGATGGAGGAAAAAACTGAGGAGTTGTTGGCGCTGATAAGAGCGTAAATACCAGAAAGGACTGTGGATATGCCTAAATCCCAACGAAAAATAAAAAAGGCCATCATTCCTGCGGCAGGACTAGGAACCCGGTTTTTGCCGGCCACCAAAGCGCAGCCTAAGGAAATGCTGCCGATTGTCGATAAACCGGCTATTCAGTTTATTATTGAAGAAGCCATTCAGTCCGGAATTGAGGAGATCCTCATTATTACCGGTCGCAACAAAAGAGCCATTGAGGATCATTTTGACCGGGCAGTTGAGCTGGAGATGACACTCAAGGCGCAGGGCAAATATGACCTGTTGGGTCTGGTGGAGGAATTATCAGAGGTTACTATTCACTATGTGCGTCAAAAGGAAGCCAAGGGTCTGGGACATGCCGTACTGTGTGCCAAACAGTTTGTCGGCAATGAGCCGTTTGCTGTACTTCTCGGTGATGATATTATTGATGCCAAGGTGCCTTGTCTTAGGCAACTGATGGATGTCTATGACGACTGTCAGGGAACCATTCTAGGGGTGCAGGAAGTACCCAAGGAAAAGGTTTCAAGCTATGGCATCGTTCAGCCTGAGGCGTTCAAGGACAATGTCTGGCGTGCCATTGACTTGGTGGAAAAGCCGTCAATGGAGGAAGCGCCGTCACAGCTTGCCGTGTTGGGGCGGTATGTAATTGAGCCGGAGATCTTTGACTTACTGGAAGACACCTTGCCAGGGCGGGGTGGAGAAATACAGTTGACAGATGCACTGCGCCGTTTGGCTGCGATTAAACCTGTATATGCTTACAATTTCGAGGGACGGCGCTATGACATTGGTGATAAGCAGGGGTATCTGGAGGCGACGGTTGAGTTTGCTTTGAAGCGTCCGGAGCTTCGTGAACCGTTTTTGCGCTATCTGCTCAGAACGGTAGGGCAGCTAGGAAAAGATTCTGCAGCGACGACGAGCTAGGGCTTGAACAGGGCAAAAAAAAGATTGCCACGTCGCTAATGCTCCTCGCAATGACGGTGCCTAAGTTATCGTCATTGCGAGCGTTAGCGTGGCAATCTCAACATACCAGCTAATAAGGGAGATGGATGAATGGGTAACCAAGAGGGGAAGCTAATTTTACCATCAGGTTTTACATTTGATTATTCCAACCTTTATGGTGAGAACAGGGTTGCCGAGCAGGATATTGCCGCATTGTCTGAGCGCCTTGCGGCTGCGCATAAGGCTATTGCCCATATGCGGGCGCAGGGCGAAGTTCGCGGCCATTTGTCAAAAGACGGTACTCCTGAGAAAGTATTATTCAGCCAACTGCCTTATGTTGAGGCGGGAAGGCTAAACAGTCCGGCCTCGCTGGAGCGCTTAAAAAAATTTGGGGAGTCCCTCCGAAACAGGGTGGATGCAGTCATATCGTTTGGCATTGGTGGCTCTTATCTTGGTAATAAGGTACTGTTTGATGTGCACTGCGGCGAGTTTTGGAACAGCAAAAGCCCAGAGGGGAGACAGGGGTATCCGCAGCTGTACCTTAGCGGTAATAATATTGACCCGCGCCGGACGGTGGAACTTGTGGAACACATTAAACAGGCGGCGAGAGTAAAAGCTTATAAAGTCATGCTTATCGTCATCTCCAAGTCAGGTGCTACTCTTGACACGATGTCCACCTTCATGGTGGTCTATGACGCTCTTAAACAAGCTGATATTGAAGTAGAGGTGGTAGCTGTTACTGATCCTGCAACAGGTGCGCAGGAAACCTTGCTGCACAAGCTGGCCGGTGAGCAGGGATGGCAAATGTTTAGCGTACCTGACGGAGTTGGTGGGCGGTTTAGCGTGTTTTCTGAAGTCGGGCTGGTAACGGCAGCCTGTATTGGACTAGATATAGATGCCTTTTTAGCCGGGGCTCGGTCTATGGATGAGGCGTGCAAAACAGATGACATCTGGCACAATCCGGCTATGCTTAACGCAGCGCTGAAATATTTGGCAGCAGTAAACTACGGGCGGGATATCGAGGTATTTATGCCATATGCCGACTATCTTAAGTCGGTGGCTGAGTGGTATGTTCAGTTGTTGGCTGAATCACTGGGTAAGCGGTGCGATCGCTCAGGCCGGGAGATATTCTATGGCCGCACGCCGATTGTTGCCGTGGGAACTACGGACATGCATGCTCAGACCCAGCAACATCAGGACGGTCAAAAAGACAAGGTCATCCAGTTTGTTAAGGTTGCTCAGTGGGCGGATGACCCGGTGATACCTGACGCTTTCCCTTCAGCGGCCAAACTGTCTGACATCGCTGGTTTTCAGCTTAGCCAGGCGCTGGAGGCCGCACGGGAGGCAAATGCGGCGGCACTTACTAGTGATGGTCGGTTTAATGCCACATTTGTCCTGCCGCAGATGAACGTGTTTCATCTGGGTGAGTTATTATATCTCTTGGCCTTATCGGTGGCCTATGAAGGTGAATTAGCCGATGTGGATGCGTTTGATCAGCCGGGGGTTGAGGCGTATAAGCGGCTGTTAGGGCCTATGCTCAAAAAAAGTAGGGGGTGAGCTTTTTGCCAATTAAAATAGTGATTGCTGACGACCATGCTCTGCTTAGACAGGGCATCAAAAATGTACTGTCTTTAGAACCGGATTTTGATATAATTGGCGAGGCTGGTGACGGCGAGGAAGCCATAAGTCAGGTTGAGAGCCTTAAACCAGATATATTACTGCTTGATGTGAACATGCCGCGCATGAATGGCTTGGAAGTAACCCGGCGGCTCAAGACCAGCGCTGCGGCAGTAAAAGTTATTATACTTACTATCCATGATGACGAAAACTATGTGATTGAAGTCGTTAAAGCCGGTGCCATTGGCTACCTCCTAAAGGACATTGAGCCAGGTATGCTGGTGAAGGCCATTCGTATGGTGTATGATGGCCAGTCGTTTATTTATCCGACACTGGCAAACCGGTTATTTGGTGAACTTTCCCGGCGGGAAGAGGCGCGGCATGAGGTTCCGGCCATGCTGGGGCGTCGCAAGGAAGAACGCCTAACCTACCGTGAGATAGAAGTGCTGCAGCTTATCGGGCGGGGAATGAGTAATCAAGAGATTGCCCAGTCATTATTCTTAAGTGAAAAGACGGTTAAGAATCACTTAACTAATATTTTCCGCAAGATCAATGTCGTTGACCGAACCCAGGCTGTGCTGTATGCGATTAAACATAAGATTGTAGTGCTGGAATAAAAAAAATCACCTTATCGTAAGGTATGCATATACTATCCTATCCCGGAATAAAGGGGGTAGGATAGTATGTTTTTGTCATACACGGCAAGTGTCATCCTGGTTTCTCTGGCTTTGTACGGCTTGTGGTATGTAATAAAAGATATGTGGGCCTGGTTTAACGCACTCCAATTTATGCAGCTGCCGGCTGCCAGTTTTGTTATTTTGGTACATAATATGGAATATGAAGTCGAAGAATTGCTGCGCTACTTGGTCTGGGAAATGGCAGAAGGCGGCCATGACTATGATGTAATTGTGGTCGATTGTGGCTCAGATGATTTGACTCCGGCAATTCTGCGGCGATTGGCCGGGGAAATGTCAGTACTGACGGTAGTCTGCGCGATGCGGTCGGTGCGGCCGATTGCTGAGGTAATGCCGCTGTGCCGGGGGGCAGTTGTGCATGTGCTTGATTTGACTGGAAGGCTTAAGAGCGGGCAGTTTATGGCAGTGGTTTCGTCATTGTTGCGGCAAAATCAGCGGGAAGTGGCAGTGAGCAGGAAGCAAAATGGTTGAGTAGTACTACTGCCGTTGCTTGATATATACTATTTCTTGAAAGACATCGATTAGTTTTACTGCCAGTGGCAGTAATTCCTGCGCATAGCCAGGGAAGGACTCCCGCAGAAATTCAGTGCGCAGCAGCTGCGTGGTAGGCGCGGTATTGTCAGCCAACCGGGCTAATGCCAATTGGCGGTTGACGGTGGTGCTCGTCCAGAGTACGGGGATTTCTGTCTTACCAGACAGGGCAATTGTTGTTTGGTAAGGCTTTTTTGTGCTTGTGCAGACGGTAGCCACAGAGTGAAGATTGATGTACCCGGTGGTGGGATCACCGGCTAGCCGTGGACGACGAACCTTGACCGGGACGAGGACAAGCCCTGGTGCAAGCGGCAGGGGTTCGAGATTTGTCCGCTCGGTAATGGCTCGGGTCTTAGCGCGTAGCGCTCCTAGGTCGACAGCCCGGCTTTTTGCTATTCTCTGGATCACAGCGCGAACCCGAGAGGGAATCGTTGTTGCGCTACCGTCTGTAGAAAATACTGTAGTGGTGTCACCGGTTGTGCTATAACACGGCACAATGGCCGCGATCTGTGCATAGGCAGGAAGAACTGGATTCATGAAGATACCTCCTGTTATTTAACGAACACTTGTTCTGTAGTTCTTATACTAACAGAAAAGTAATTTATTGACAAGAGGGAGCGCCTCAATCTCGCACTTGTATCGGCTTGCATTAATCGCTACAATAGTAATGGTAGACAGGAGGTACATATGAGTGTATTGGAAGTTCGCGGCCTGAGTAAGGCCTATGGCATACAAAATATTTTTGCAGATATTAATTTTCAATTGCGGCGTGGCGAAAAAGTGGGGTTGATCGGCCCAAATGGTGTTGGTAAGACAACCCTGGTACGCTGTTTACTGGGATTTGAAAAGCCGGACAGCGGTCATGTCGCGCTGACTCCGGGCGAACAGATCGGCTATGTGGAACAGGATACCGGCTTAGCGGATGCTACCTTGTATGAAGAGCTGGTCGGCGCCTATGGCGATGTGTTGGGCTGGCAGCAGGATATGCGGCGATTGGAAGCCGCGATTGCTGGTGAAAAGGATAGAGACAAGCTTGAAAGCTGCATGAAGGAGTATGCGCTGGCTGTCGAACGCTTTGAGCGGGGCGGCGGCTATGAATATGAAAATAATGTGCGGCGGGTGGCTTTTGGTCTGGGCTTTACAGCCGAGGATTTGACGCGCCGTACCAATGAGTTTTCCGGAGGGCAAAAGACCCGGATTTGTCTGGCACGGGCGCTCATCCGCCAGCCTGATTATTTATTTCTTGACGAACCTACAAACCATCTTGACCTGGGGATGGTGGAGTGGTTGGAGGAATTTTTGGCAAGCTATTCCGGGGCGGTGCTGGTGATATCCCATGACCGTTATTTCCTTGATACCGTGGTTGAACGGATACTGGCCATTGAGAGCGGCAGTATTGCCGACTATAGCGGTAACTACAGTGAATACCTGGTAAAGCAGGCGGCAAAGCTGGAGGCACAGGAAAAGGCATATGGCAAACAACAGGCCTTTATTGCTAAGACAGAGGAATATATTGACCGCTATCGGGCTGGAATCAAATCCAAACAGGCGCGCGGGCGGCAAAGCCAGCTCAGTCGGTTAGAACGGCTTGCGCGGCCGGAGGATCGGAAAGGTTTTGACTTTTTTACATTTAATCCACCGGCAGAGTGTGCTGAACGGGTAGCCGAGCTAGGCGAAGTGGTAGCCGGCTATGGTGATAAGACCATACTGCATGAGGTGTCGCTCTTAGTGCGGCGTGGTGATGGTGTGGCGCTGGTTGGGTCAAACGGCGCAGGCAAGACCACCCTACTAAAGCTGTTAATTGGCGAGATCACGGCTAATAGCGGCAAGGTCAAGCTGGGCAGCCGGGTGAAACTAGGCTATTTTGCCCAGGAGCATGAGACACTGACAGCTAGTAACAGCGTGCTTGATGAGATTATGCGTGAGTTTGCCTTTAGCGAGGAACGGACACGGCACTACCTGGGGGCATTTTTGTTTCGCGGCGAAGATGTGTATAAGCAGGTCGGCGATCTTTCCGGCGGGGAAAAGGCGCGGTTGGCGTTATTAAAGCTGATGCTGACCGGAGCTAATTTTCTTATTCTGGATGAACCGACCAACCATCTTGACATTGCCGCGCGGGAGGCCGTGGAAGAGGCTATTATGAATTTCCCCGGCACCTTTTTGACAGTATCCCACGACCGCTATTTTCTTGACAAAGTGGCCAACCGCATGGTGGAGTTAGAGGGGGGACGCCTCACGGAGTATGCCGGTAATTATAGCTATTACCGTGACAAAAAGGCAGCTATCGCCAAAGCGGCAGCGCAGTCAGCCAGTCAAGCCGCTGCTGCTGCCAAGAAACCAGGTGGCAAGCAGGAAAAGTTAGCGCAGACCGGCAGCGGCAAAGCTGCCAATTGGCGTAAGCCTGATAGTGAGAAGCAAGCCAAAAAGCTAGAAGAAGAGATTGCCATGCTGGAGCACGAACTAACTGCGCTTGAGGCTCGGTTAAACGATCCGGCCAGTCATGAAGATGCTGCGCTTAGCCGGGAGTTGGCGGAAGAATATGCCGCCCGCCAGGCAGAACTTGATGAAAAGTATGGGGCATGGCTGGAACTGACAGGAGAGTAGGAAAAAAACTAGCGCCTACCGGTGTCTGGTAGGCGCTAGTTTTTCTATTTGGCTCGGCTTAGCTGCCGTATATCTTGCTCGTGCTCACTAGCCTTGCGTACAAGAAAGATAACATCGTTTGCCATGCGATCAAACTGTTCGTCCGTCTTATTAAATCTAATATCCAGTTTATTCATTACACCGGTCAGCGTATTGAGGTTATGTGCAAGTCCATGCACTTGGGCATTAATTTCTTCATGCCAGTGTTTTAAACCTTTGGTGACGTCAATGTTTTCCTTAAGCGCAACATCCACACCATCAAGCCTGGAATTAATCTGCTTAACCTCAGCAAACAGCTGTTTCTGTCCATCAAGAATTTGCTTTAGAATTTCCTCCACCCCATAACCCCCCTTTTGCAATATCGAGATAATTTACTTTATTATAACATAGAACAGACACCCAGTCATAGTGTAACTGGGGTCAGGTTTGACTTATCATTATTAGCAGTCTATTTTCTCAAAGCCGGTCTGGCTCAGTTATTAAACTGAGCTAGGTCGGCTTTTGTTTTTATTTCAACGATAATGCTACTCTATAGCCAAGCGCTAATACTGAGGGACCGGTTCCTCGCCGACAGGTGAGGATAATGAGTTTGGAACAGTTAGTTAAGGAAGCCCAACAAGGAAGGGACGGCCAAGCCGCCTTCGCAGAAGTCTGCCAGCGGTTTACCGGCCTAGTGAAAAAGTATACCAACCAGCCGCATTTGAAAGGACTAAAAGAAGAAGCTACGGCCGAAGGCTGGCTGGCAGTGGCGACGGCGGTACAGACCTATGATCGCGATTCTGGTACTAGGTTTGCCGGCTATGTTGAGAGCAAGGTCAAGTATGCGGTATGGAACCTATTTAAGCGGCAGCGGCGGCGCTGGCAGCAAGAATTGCCGCTAACAGGAGGCGGTGCAGTTGATGAAGACAAGCAAGGAATGGGCTGGCTTGATACGGTAGCGGCTGCTGATAATGTGGAGGCTGTGGCTGAGGCCAATTTTGTTAATTGTGCTGTTGGTAAGGCCATGGATACGTTGCCTAGTAAACAGCGAATGGTTGTTGTCAAAACCCTGCTGAAGGGTGCGCGGTTGGCAGATGTGGCCAAGGAATTGGGGATTTCGCCGCAAGCAGTCTACGGTTTACGGCAGCGAGGGCTAACCCAGTTAAAAAAAGAATTGGCGAATAGTCTCTTGTAATGCTGCCTAAAAGATTTTTTCTTTTGCCTGTTTAAAAACCCACCTCCCTGGAATGTATGAAAGTGTAAAGGGGGTGATAAACATGGCAGTAGTAAAAATGCCGCAAAACGGCAAGGTGGTTCTCAAGGTGCAGACAGGTGTAAATTCCAGCGGCAGTCCGGTATATCGTCTGCGGACATTTACCAACGTCAAGTCGGACGTAACGGATGCCGATGCATTCGCGGTAGCCGAAGGGTTGGCTGGTTTGCAAAAGCACACGCTGGTGGACATTGTTCGTCAGGATTTGAACAGTCTAGTTAACCAGTAAAAATTTAACGGGAGGCTAAAAATGAGATTGCTTCGCGGTGCTCGCAATGACAGACTAGTTATTCAGGTCAGTGCGAGGAGCGTTAGTGACGTGGCAATCTCACTACGTTGTTAGCTCTTTCGGGAGTATGAATTAGAAAGGAGGAATAGCAAATGATTAAGACACTGGAGCTGGTTTTCCGTACCAGTGCAGGCAATGAAGTTACTCTTAGCCTGCCTGATCCCAAGGACGACCTGACACTTGCCGAGGCGCAGACTGTTATGCAGGACATTATTACTAGGAACATTTTTGTTAACAAAGGCAGTGCGCTAACCGAACGGGTAGAAGCCCGGATTCGCAGCCGCGAAACTGTGGCTTTGGTGTAAGTCACCAAGAGCGCTCCGGCTTAGGCCGGGGCGCTTTGCGCTACTCAGCGGCAGTAAAGTTTTGAAAGGAGTGAGTTTGTGGAACAGATGCTAAGCTATGCTTCCAGTTATGGGTTTCCCATGGTAGTGGCAGCCTATTTGCTGGTACGCATCGAGGGACGCCTGGAGACATTGGCGGCAAGTATTAACGATCTGACTCAGATTATTGCTGAGAGGCTGTAACAGTAGAAAAGCCCTATTTACCAGTAGTTAGAACTGGCAAATAGGGCTTTTTTGGAGTAAAAAATGGTAAGAAGGCTTGTTATTTCAGTAGTACAACAAGCATGGCAACAATATACGCGGTAGCAGATAACAGTGCCGTATGAAAAATTATATCACACGAGCGGGAGGGACGTTTAAGTGCCCGGTTATGGAAATAATGGTATGTGTACATATCTTCTTTCATTGTCGTCTGCCTCACAATATGTAAAATGCTGTAACAAATATACTATTTATGTACTATAGTACTACAGCCAATAACAAAAATCCTTCTTAATATAAAAGAAAAAATGCAGGATTTTTACTTGTTGGCTGCGAATAAGGGGAAAGAACTTATGTTTGGACTATGCTAGGGTAGGAGTTAGTACAGTGGAGAATAAACTCGAAGGGGTAGTTGAAAATATAACATTTCAATCAGCGGACGGAAGTTTTACTGTATTTCGGCTAAAACCTGATGGCGAAGGCGGTATAGTGGCAGTAACCGGCCATTTTCCGCCGCCACTTGTCGGTGAACAGGTTTGTTTAGCGGGAAGTTGGGTAGAACATGCCCGGTATGGCCGGCAGTTTAAGGCTAGCAGCTGCCAGCGTCTGGCGCCAACCTCGGAAAAGGGGATAGAGCGTTTTCTGGCTTCAGGGGCGATTAAAGGAATTGGTTCGGCGATGGCCGCCCGGCTTGTCAAACATTTTGGCATGCGCACACTCGAGATTATCGAGTTCTATCCGCACCGGTTGACTGAAGTCGAAGGTATTGGCAACAAGAAGGTTGAGCAGATACGTAACTCCTTTGCTGAACAGGCTGAACTTAAAGAAGTCATGCTGTATTTAGAAATGCGTGGGGTTACAGGTGCCTACGCGGCTCGGATATTTGCTTGCTATGGCTCGGATTCAGTAGCTATATTGGAGGCTGATCCATACCGGTTGGCCGAAGAAGTAAAGGGTATCGGCTTTCGTATTGCCGACCAGATTGCCATGGCTGTTGGTTTTGACAAGGGACATCCCTCCCGCTTGGCGGCTGGGGTGCAGTTTGCATTGATGATGACCGGACAGGCAGGTCACTGTTGTGTACCTTCAGAGGCGCTTGTTGCCGAAACAGCCAAACTCCTAAGTATCGAGGAAACAGAGATCGCATCAGTAGTAAGTGAACAAATCCAACTGGGCAAGCTTTATACAGAGGATTTCCACGGGATGACCTTAGTCTATCCTCGTTACCTATTCAGGGCAGAAAGGCAAGTGGCTCAGCGGCTGCTTACACTCAAAGACCAGGCTAAGCCAATTGCCAATATTGACAGCCAGGCGCTTGTTGATGCCTGGGAGACATCGGCTGGAGTTTCGCTGGCAGCGGCGCAGCGAGAGGCGCTGGCCGCTGCGCTCGATCATGGCGCGCTGGTATTGACTGGTGGCCCGGGAACAGGCAAAACCACGACGGTAAAAGGGATATTGGCGCTACTGGAACAGCAGGGTTTTAAAATCGTGCTAGGTGCGCCTACCGGCAGGGCGGCCAAACGGCTGGCTGAAACGACCGGACGGGAGGCTTCGACAATTCACCGGTTGCTGGAAGCCGGGGGCGGGCTGGATGAGGAGCCTATGTTTGCCAGAGATGAGGGCAATCCGCTCGATGCCGATGTGGTGATTGTGGATGAGACCTCGATGATGGATATGGTACTAATGAGCTCTTTTCTGCAGGCTGTGCCGGATGGCTGCCGGGTAGTGCTGGTCGGTGATGTTGACCAACTGCCGGCAGTTGGCCCTGGCTCGGTATTAAAGGATATTATCCGCTCAGAAGCCATTCCGGTAGTGCGCCTAACTGAGGTATTCCGTCAGGCGGGCGAAAGCATGATTGTGCTTAATGCCCATAGGATCAACCGGGGACGGACGCCGGAATATGGCAGTCTTGATTTCCAGTTTCGTGAGATCGAGGGCAGCGAAGCGGCCGCACAGGCTGTTGTTGAGCTGTGCCAGAATGAGCTAACGAAGGAGGGTTTTGATAGTTGGCGAGATGTCCAGGTGTTATCGCCGATGCATCGTCAGCCGTGCGGCGTTGAGAATCTCAACCGGCTGCTGCAGGCGGCGCTCAATCCGCCGGTTGTCGGCAAGGATTACTTGCAAAGCGTCAATCAGATACTGCGCGAAGGCGACAAGGTGATGCAAACCCGCAATAACTATAACAAACGAGTTTTTAACGGCGATATTGGCTATATCTTGGCAATTGCCGACGGCAAAGTGCTTGTCAGGTATCCGGAAGATGATATTTTATATGAAAAAGGCGAATATGATGAACTGACTCTGGCCTATGCCATGAGTGTCCACAAAAGCCAGGGCAGCGAATATCCGGTTGTTGTCATGCCCCTCACCTCCGGCCATCATATCATGCTGCAGCGCAATCTGCTGTACACCGCTGTGACCAGGGCCAAGGAACGCGTCATCCTACTGGGTACGCAGGCAGCGCTTAATACGGCAGTTATGAGTGACCGAACCCGCCGCCGTTATTCGTTACTGGCAGAACGATTGCGGGGCGAGAGTTTATGTTAAAAGCTTGGTGGGCGGCATTTTTGAATCTGATTTTCCCAGAGCGCTGTCCGGCCTGCCGAAAGCGGATTGAAGGCACAGGCTGGTGCTCAGAATGTATCGCACAAATTGCCAAGCCCCGGCAAGTGGCCTTGGCTCTCCACAATCT
>JAEZVB010000081.1 GCA_023443285.1 Bacillota bacterium | reverse complement strand
GTTTGGCAGGGGGGCGGTACTGTTCGACTTGCCTTCATGACGTCTGAATTTAGAGTACCGACTGCAGAATTTGTCAGTCAGGTACAAACCCTGGTTGACCCGGTAACTAACCATGGGAAAGGCTTAGGGATAGCACCTATCGGACACGCCGTCACGGTGGGGGGCGTTGCGGATTCGCAGATTAATATTGGCCTACATGCGAGTTTCGTCACAGGGACATATGAAGATTACAAGTCCGATATCGAAGCGGTTATTGATGCCTATTTCGATGAGCTGAATAAAAATTGGCAGTCGACTCAGGTGGCCGAAATTGATAATTACAGCAATACTGGGTTAGTTGTGAGGATTTCGCAAATTGAGAGTCGGTTGCTGGATATTGATGGAATTGAGGATATCCAGCACACAACATTAAATGGCGCAGAGGAAAATCTGACACTGGGTGTGGATGAACTGGCCGTGCGGGGAGCAGTGACCAATGGATGAATTAGTACGTGACGTCCATGTTGAGCGGTATTATCCACCTGTCGTGGCGCCGGCAAAAGAGTTTAAGGAGATTGCTGAAGTCGTAAACCCAGAACTGAATTTGGTTTGGAAGCGATTGTGGCAGCTGTTTTTAAATACTTTTGTTTATTACATTGACGAAACTGGTGCAGCGCGCTGGGAAAGCATGTTGAAGCTGCGTCCGAAGGAAACTGATGACTTAGAGGTCAGGCGCCGACGTATCTTGGCTAAAATAAATTCGCAGCTGCCATACACTCATCGGCAATTACAAAATATGTTGGATGCAACGTATGGGGCTGGAAGAAGCCAGGTATCTCTTAATTATAATAACTACGCTTTATGGGTGGATATTTTAGCGAGCATTTTAACGCGAACGAAGGAAATGAGAACTTTCCTACGTGTGATTGTGCCGGCCAATCTGACAATCGGGATATCCAATACACAGACGCTCAGTCATAGGGTGTATGCAGGTGGTTATCTTCGGGTTAATAAACGGGTAAAAATTCATCCTGTCGTAACGTTTAGGGCGGCAGAATTTAATAGTAACTTGTGGGCGACCGGAGCCATAAGGAAAGTTACCCATACCGTCATAAGGAGTTGAGTTGATAAGATGGCAGAATATCCTTCCATAGTGCTTACAAATGCTGGCTTGGATATGATTGCAGAATCGCAAGCGGGGCAAAATTTGATCTTTACCAAACTAAAAATTGGAGATGGAATTTTAGGGACAGGTGAAAATATATCCACTTTAACGGCTCTAAAAAGCCCTAAGCTTGATATTCCAATCCAAGGATTTCTAAATCAAGGAAACGGCCAAGTCCGACTGCGATATTTGGTTGATAATAGCGGCGTAGCGGCAAACCAAGGCTTTTTCATGCGTGAGGTTGGTATATATGCTAAGATTGGCGAATCTGGTACAGAGAAGCTATATGCCTATACCAATGGCGGTAATAAAGTGGACTGGATTCCTGATAAAAACACGCCGATAGATGCACAGATTTTTGATGTTTTTGTGCTAATCGGTAATGCAGCTAATGTGACAATAAACCTCAATGGCAGTGCGACATACGCGACAAAACTGGATTTGACTGAACATAACGATGATCCAGACGCACACGGTGATCGTTATCTACCGAAGTCCGGTGGCACAATGACTGGTTCGCTTGAACTGGCGGCAGATCCCACAGAGGATATGCAAGCAGCCACTAAAAAATATGCAGATGAAAACGGTGGCTTATTTATTTGGAAGGCTAATCACAATTATGATGTAGATGAAATTTGTTATTCCCGCAATGCCGCAAGTTATAAATACATGGAATGCACGCAATCCGGAACAACAGGAGCTACTGAACCGACATGGCCAGCGGTGGGTGAGGAAGTAACTGACGGCACCGTCAAGTGGAAAGTCGGGGACATTCGGGGCAGCGGAATGCCAATCGGTAGTATTATGCCGCTGCTCAGTAAAACACCACTCCCCGGCTTCCTGGTATTCGGCGGGCAGGAATTATCGCGCGCCACTTATCCACAATTTTGGGCATATATCCAAACTACGGGATTACTTATTTCAGAAGCCGAGTGGCAAGCTAAAGCAGCAGTGCAAAGCTCAGTCGGTTACTACTCTACCGGAGATGGAAGCACTACGTTTCGGATGGCGAAGATTGTTGACTACTTGCGTGGGAGTGATACAGGGAGAGAGCCAGGGACGTGGATGGCAGATGCACTCCAAGGACACAAACACGCAAATAATACCCTTACTGGGTCTGCTACAGACACGCCTGCCCAAACTGGCGGCGCTCAATACACAGGCAATATTATAAGTGGTGACCCGATAAGTGATGGAGTGAACGGGGTGCCGCGTGTTGCTACAGAAACCAGACCTAAAACAATTACTGTAATGTATTGCATTAAAGCTTTTGATGCCACAACAAACCAAGGCCTGATAGATATCACCGCGCTGGCTAACGAAATGGCAAATAAAATCAGCAAAAATGACATCGGTTATGGCACAAAAGTTTGGGTTTCTGGTGAATATACGCCAGTCCTAAGCACTCCTACTATTGCTACGCACGGATTAACACTTGATCCTATTAAATGCAAATGTGATGTATTACTAAAATGCATTACGGCGCAAAGTGGATATTCTGCCGGGGATTATGCAGTAGGAGCGTTGGTTAATTCTGCAACAAATGACGATACCCCCTTGCAGGCATTGTTAACTGATACGACAATTACGGCCATAACAGGGGCGGGTGCGCCTTTTGTAACGCATAAAACGACAGGCGAAGCTGTAATAATCACGCTGGCAAACTGGCGATATGTTTTCCGAATTTGGTACTAGGAGGATTGTATGAAGTTTTATATGCATAAAGACGGCTTTATTTATAGCGGCGATATGACGGATGGGGCAAGAGAAGCTACACAAGAAGAAATTAGTGCACACTTAAATCCAGTATTATCACTGAAAGAACAAAAGGCAGACAAGTTACGCGAAATAGACGCATGGACAGCCTCGGCGATAACCAGGGGCTTTATTTCGGCGGCTACCGGCACAAACCATACCTATGACAGTGAAACAACGGATCAAGATAATATCAAAACTATGTATTTAGCTGCACAGTCACCTGATTTTGCAACGCACCCTGTCTATCAAGGCAAAATTCCATTGCGTGGAATACCTGATGGACAAACTGAAAAGGTTATCCTGCAGCATACTGCCGAACAAATGCAAAAGGTTATCGATGACATGGCATTGCATATAGGTACTTGTAAGCAAAAATGCTGGCAGTTGCAAGAAGCTGTTAAGGCGGCAACAACCAAAGAAGAATTAGAACCAATCACATGGCCTGAATAGGGCTTATTTTTATTGGGGGTGGGGTTTTGGAAATGATTTGCAATATGTTTCGACGGGGTAGCGAAATGATGGTGGACTGCTGGCCATACAAAATAGCTGCGGCAGCAATATCATCCGCAATTTGTTTTCTGTTTGGTGGCAGCGAAATGATCCTGCTGGTGGTCATGATGTTCATTGTTCTTGATACGCTGACAAAGTGGTCTGCAATCACTAAAAGGTATTTGATTGACCAGGGCGCTCTGGCAAATGAGATAACCGCAAGCGATATGGTTTGCGGTTTTTTACATGCATGGAAGCCTGGGTATTTGACAAGCTCAGATTTAAAGCAGTGTTGGGGAGAGAAGATATTTGCTTATGGGATATTAATTGTTTTCGCCGGTCTAACCGGTAAACTGCCCGAAATTATGCTGGCGGGAATGCAGATCAATAAGGCAATAAGCGGCGGCATTTATACCTATGTTGCCATGACGGAGCTATTCAGTATCATGGAAAACTTGGAGGAAATGGGCAACAAAAAACTGGCGCTACTTAAGCAATATATTTGCATAGTCGTAACAAAACTTACCGGCACTAATCTGTCGGTGACTATAACAAAAGGAGAGGATAAGCAATGACCAAAGTATTAATTAACGCTGGCCATGCGCCTGGTGGATATCCAGACCCAGGCGCATTAGGCCCAAACGGATTAAAGGAATCTAATGTAACCGCTGCCGTGGCCGCTATTGTAGTCGAGTATTTAACCGCTGCCGGTTGTGAAGCTATCAGCTATCAATCAGATAGCCTGCAAGAAATTTGTGACACTGCAAATAACTGGCCTGCAGATCTGGTTGTAAGTATTCACTGCAACTCATTCAGTGAGAAATCAACCGGCATGGAGATATTCACAAGCAGAGGGCAAACACAGGCCGATAACCTAGCAAGTTTAATCATGGCTCAGATGGCAGGGGATTTCCCGCAGTTGCCGGTCAGGTCAGATTGGTCTGACGGTGATATTGACAAAGAGGCCGGGCTATATGTGCTTAACGGTACCGATGCCCCGGCTGTACTTGTTGAATTGGCGTTTATCTCTAATCCTGCCGAAGAAGCTATCCTGGCATGTGATAGCGGACAGCGCATGTTTGCGGCCGCTATCGCCCGGGGTGTTACTGATTATGACAGATTGCAAAAGGAGGGATAATCATGTCTACACTCGATTTGATTTATGTGACAACTGGACGCCACCCGGAAGTCGAAAAGGCAATATGTGAGGTGACAGACTCCGTTTATGCGCATGCGGCTGTCGGCATAACTATCGAAGGTGAATATAAAATTGTTGAGGCCACCGGTGAAGGCGTAAAAATCAAGGACGGTAATCTGTATGATGGGTGTAAAACACTGCAGATTATTAAGCTGCCAATCGCAGAAGAACAACGCCGGGCTGTTGCCCTTAAAGCGATATCTATGGCAGGCATGCAGTATGGTAAAGATGATTGCGTAGTAAGTGCGATCCGTGACCGTTGGGGGTTGCGTGCTGCTGAATTCGTTGCATGCATTATTGACAATCCTCAAACTATCCAGTGCAGCGGATTGCAAGTTGATTTGACTAGGGCCGCTTATCAGGATTTTGCCGGTACTGATCCCGCACCGTTTTACACACCGGAACATGCGCGGCAACATGCTGTTGAGTATGCCGGTATACTGGGGGTAGCAGTATGATATCATTGCAAAAAATCACATCGCGCCAGGCGCTTATTGCTCTTGGCGTTATTTTATTGGTGGTTATCGGTTATTTTGTTTGGCAGCACTTCCATCAATCGCAGCCGGTAACAGGTGAAAGTCAGCAACAAGCAGAAACACCGGCAGGCGTAGAACTGGCCGCAAAGAATGCTCACATAGGTATGCTGCAGTCGCAGTTAAATGAAGCGGCCAAGCAGATTACCGAATTAAAAAACAAGCCACCAGACACGATTATACAAACTGTGCCGGTGGAAGTTGAAAAAGTAGTTATTAAGGAAGTCGAAAAGCGCGGGGCTAATTTTGGTATAGTAGCCGATCCGACTAACCCTGACAAGCCGGTTGATTTAAACGAGGTATCCAAGTTGCCCGAGGGGACAACAGTAAATCTGAACCAATATAATGTATTTGCATATAAAAAGGTTATGCGCGGCTACAATATTTATCCCGGCTTATACAATGGCCGTGTAAAAATTAATGAAGTTACTGCTGATGTTAATCGGCGAATTAGTAAAGATGGTAAGTATTTAGGTGTTATCGCTGGATATGATTTCGAGCATGACAAAGCAAAAATAGGTATACGATATTCATTTTAAAAAAATGCCCATCTCTCAGCCTTTTGGCCGGGGGGATGGGTTTTTTTATTTTATGTAATATTTCACTGCCGAAAAGATTCAAAATATGTTATTATTTAGTAAGATTTATATATCTACAAAGGTTGGTACAAGCCTATGGGTGATATTCAAGAATTATATGGACAATTATATAAAAGAGTAATTAAGACTCGCGCGGCGCGAATTGTTGCGTCTGAGAGATTGGAAAGATACGACAGACAATATCAGCTTATCCAATTAATATATGCAATTTTTCTGACTGCTTGTTCTGTTTGGATTTTTTATTTGGAAAAACAAACAGAATGTCTACTTCTTCTGACGCATCAACAATTCTTCTAATTTGTTCTTTTGCAATTACTGGTATAACATTTTATGGTAATTCTAAGAACTATAAAGAAAGATCGTTACAAATGAAGTCTAATTATATTGCATTAGGAAAACTTTTATATGATATAGAGGTAGCAAGGTTAGAAGATGATATTGTACATAAATATCAAGAGCATTATGAAAAATATACAGGATTACTTGAGGCCGTTGAGAACCATATCACTTTTGATCATTTGGAAGCAACACTATCTAATGGAGACGAAATGAGAACTATTCACCGGATAAAATACTCTTGTGGTTTTGTTGAGCATAGAGTTCTTTCTTGGCTGATCTTACTTATTCCCTTGGGATTAATATTATGGATGCTATTTTTATAAAAAGGATTCCTTCCATTTCTGTGTAATTATATAGATGAAAAGCGTCTAGGGGGTAGAGTCATGGAAGGTGTTCTTTTATCTCTCATTAACGAAAAAGGAATTAGTATGAATTATGAGCTAGGTGCACCCCCGCATATTCGATATAAAGTTCAAGGATTTTCTGTTACACTTAGGTGCAAGGATAATGCGATTCGCGTATACGAATACCAAGGATTTGGGGAACCAGAGTTAGAAGCAGTAATAAGCGATTTATTAGTGAGAAGTGAAGCTTTGTTTTTGACTTATCCCGAATATTGCAAGGAGTTTGAGTATTATTCCAGCAATAAGATGAAGCGATTATACTATTACGATAGAAGACGTGGCAAAAAGCTAAAGAAATTTCTCGGTGATGATTTTGAGAAATTTCGAAATAATAATGACTATTAACAGTTAAAGTTATTTAAAATATTTTGTGTGCAGGAAAGCCAGTTAAAAATATATTACCTGCTCCTGGCCTATTTGATGGCTGAGAGCAGGAATTTTTTTTGTTTCGGGATACTGGTAACGGGTATGCGGCTTTTTAATTTTGTAAGAAGGAGATATTACAATAAATAGTAAATTGTTATAATATAAGGAGGGAGATTTTTGGCGGCATCTGAATATATTTACGGAGCAAAAGCAAGGCGCGAAGATATATCCCGTTTCATTGTACACTTGACCAAAGATTTTGAAGGTAGGCCAGCGCCGGCGAATTTATTATCGATTTTAGAAACACATACGATTTATGCGAGAAATCATTACTGTTTATTTGAAAATAAATTAAAAGAACACCCGACTGAAATTCGGGAAAAATTTTATGTGGCATGTATGACTGAAACCCCACTTAATCAAGTTAAGAATATGTTTAATATAGAAGTTAGAGCTGTCAATTTTAAACCCTACGGGATTGTATTTAACAAGTCAGATATCGAAGATTCATATTATGGAAGCCCGTGCATATATGCAAATGGAAAAAACAAAGATATGATTAAAGCATATTGGGAAATGTTTAAAAGCTCCAAGGCTAACAGTTTTGCTGATGGATTTCCTCAGATAGGTGCATTGATTCATATGTTCAATAAAGATAAGGATTTTGATTTTTCGTGGGAAAGAGAATGGAGAGTATTAGGAGATTCTGACTTTAAGCCTCAGGACGTAATTGCAATTATTTCTGAAGATAATACTTTTAAAGTGCCGGATGAATACAGGCATGCCCCTTTAATTAACCCTGAGTGGGGATACGAAGAAATGATATTAAGAATTGCTAGGCAAAGCTTAAAGTAAACTTCAATATATGGGGTGATTACACATGAAGCAATTACTATTTAGCTCAACATCGTATCAACATGCATATTCTGATGATATCGAAGAAGGCACATTTGATTGTGATGATTATTTTACACACATATCTATAGCTATTATTGAACAAGAGATTGATGATGACGATTTTGAGGAAATTAACCAAGTTGAAATAGGAATAATGCAAGTTCTTTTATATAATGTTGATAAAGCATTTAATAATCGAGAACACGTTCTTGATATCGCTGATAGTCAAAACCAAGAATTATCAAATGCTATCCTATCTATCTTTAGCAGCAAAACAAATGGCTTAAAAGATAAGTATAGGGGTATGGATTTAACTGATAATGTATTATACCTAGAAAGACTATTCATTAAACCATCATACCGAGGACTCGGGTACGGTAATTTTATTCTCAAAAACATCAATAATTTACTGTATAGATTAATGTCTGCTAATTTTGCTTGTATGGTAATGCAGCCTGCTGCTTTTGAGTATTCAAACCATGAGGAGTATGACAATTTAATAAAAGATAACGATATACCTAATGGAAAAAGACTCACAGAACGATTATACAAGTTTTATAAAAGACATGGATTTAAAAGTGTGCGTGGTTCACAATCCTTATATAAGGTTTGCGAATAGTATTATAATGTTGTTTGTGCGCTAATAAGGGGGTGAGATAGTGTTAAGAAAGATTGCATGGATACTAGTCGTAACTATTATGATGGTAATAAGTACTTGTTTTGCCTCTGAAAAGGAACTTGCACATAATTTTTATTATCTTGGAGCTGCGCAAATAGACAATAACACTCTAAGTGCCAAATCTAAGATGGTATGGGCAGATGGCTCAGCATGTGTTTATACTTACAGCATCGACACAAAAACAAAATCATCCACAGAAACTGAAATTGAGGTTTTTGACACTGGTGGAAAAAGGCTTAGCACTTATAAAGCCGACTACCATTATTCATATGGAGATCAAAGTTACCCATTGGTTACAATTATTGTGGACGAGGCACTTAATGAGATTGCCGAAAAAGAAAAACAGAAGAAATGACGTTGGAAGAAAAATAGACGTATTTTGGGCACCCTTCCTAAAGGCGGGGACGAAACTATGGGATTAATGATTATTGCAATCTATGATTCCAGGCTGAACCTAATTTGCTCGGCTAATTTGGTAGCTGTATCGGTGCCTAATTATTAGTACTTTTTGCATTGCTAGTGAGAAGAAATTAAAGTTTCCTTCTAATATATACAGTAATAGAATAACTACTAAGTCGGTTACTACTTCTGTCGCCTGCAGGAAACATTAATACAGCAGAGAATATTCTATAATGTAAGATAAGGAAGTAATATCTTCAATGATTCCGCTGAAGGCTCTGCAGTTTCATCTTCCCACCAGCGGACAGTTTTTTCGTTAACACCAATTACAGATGCAAATTCCCTTTTGGTGAATCCGTGATATAGCCGGCGTTTTCTAATACGTTGTGCTAGGGTTTCCTCTGGTAATTTCTCAAAGCAACCCAACCACCAAATAGGTTGCTCTAATATAATAGCAAGCTTTTTCAAAGTGCCAATTTCAATCGGCTTGCCATTCTCGGCGCGCGACACCGTTGGTTCATGTATTTCAGCCTTTTCCGCAACTTGTTTTATAGTCATATTCTTCTTATACCGCGCCCAGCGAGTGCGCTCAGCTGGAGTATCACCAGGAGGTGGAAGACTAGGGTGTAAACTAGTACATTTAATTAAATCGCCATCAAGGTTGTTATCTACACGGTTGTCCGTGTGGTTTTAGTTCCGACCCGTCAAGACAATGTACTTGCACAAGCGGTGACATTCGCCGTTATCAGAAGAAAATATCTGGTCCTTTATTAGATCGCTTAGATATAAAAATACATGTTCCTCGTCTTGAGTATAACGACTTGGTAAAAAATACAGAGCAAGAGTCATCGGCTGTTATTCGGCAACGGGTGGAGGCCGCAAGGTTGATTCAGTTCAAACGGCTTCAAGGGTTTGGTTTGTATGCAAATGCTCAGATGGAGCATAAATATATTAAAAAACTGTGCAAGCTAACTCCAGATTCAATAGCCATTCTTAAGCAAGCTTTTATTAAGATGAATCTGAGTGCCAGAGGCTATGACAGAATAATAAAAGTTGCGCAGACTATTGCTGATTTGGCTGGCAAGGAGCAAATTGAAGCAAGTCATATTGCGGAAGCTATTCAATTTCGTAGCGATTTCCAGGTTATCTCTAGGAAATAAAATCCTTTTAATAATAGATATAAACATGCTAGAGATAATAAGTAAGCAGTCTATTGGAAAAATTTGAGGGAGGTTTTTTATGAATAAGACAGTGTGGATCATTGTAGCAATTGTGGGAGCTCTGCTGGTAAGTGCTATGTTTAGTTATAATACGCTTGTTAGCATGAATGAAAGTGTTAACGGCAAATGGAGTCAGATTGAAAACCAACTACAGCGACGTGCTGATCTAATTCCAAATTTAGTTAATACCGTAAAGGGCTATGCTGCTCACGAGCAACAGGCAATTCAAGCTGTTGCTGATGCACGAGCAAAGCTAACGGGGGCGCAAGGGCCTGTTGGAAAAGCAGAAGCAAATGCTGAACTTAATTCAGCGCTCAGCCGACTATTGGTTGTCGTCGAGAATTACCCAAATCTTAAGGCCGATCAGAATTTCCGCGCGCTCATGGATGAACTCAGTGGAACTGAGAATCGGATTGCTGTAGCGAGAAAAGATTATAATGATAGTGTTCAAGGCTACAATGTAAAGATACGATCGTTACCGACAAGCTTATTTGCTGGCATGATGGGGTTTGCGCCGAAAGAATATTTCAAAGCAGAAGAAGGTGCAAAACAAGTTCCGCAGGTTAAATTTTAATTGTTTGCCAAGCGGGGGGATAACTTATGAAAAAAAGGTTAGCCTGGCTGGTTTTAGTTGGATATGTACTACTAGCCGCTATTGCTTGGGCGCAGCCGCAAATTCCTCCGGCACCGACCCAGAGTATATATGTTCAAGATTATGCCGGAGTAATTGACTCTGAAACTAAGAGTAAAATTAACAGTTTAGGCAGCAAACTAGCAGCTAAGACCAAAGCGCAAATCGTGGTTGTAACAGTCAAGTCGCTTGAGGGAGTCCCAGTAGAGACCTATGCCCTGGAAATTCTTCGAAAGTGGGGTATTGGCGATAAACAGCTAAATAATGGTGTGCTGCTATTAATTGCAGTAAATGATCGACAGTCGCGGATTGAAGTAGGTTATGGCTTGGAAGGGGCGCTCAATGATGCTAAGACGGGTGCTATTCAAGATAGTTACATGATACCTTATTTTACCGCCAATGATTATAATAAGGGTATTTGGAATGGCTACCAGGCATTAGTTAGTATAGCAGCTAAAGAGTATAATCAGGATATAAATACTGATGCTAAGCCAGCTAAGGCACATTCAGCGAATAATCAATCCTGGTATGATTCATTGCCGTGGTGGGCACAGCTTGCGCTCGTAGCGGGAGTATTAGCCTTATTTATCATTGATTGGCTATTTCTTGGTGGGAGTATCACATATCTTATTCTTTCTCTGCTGAGATTCCGTGGTGGAGGCAGCGGCGGTGGCGGTTTTGGTGGAGGTTCGGGCGGCGGTGGCGGCTCTAGCCGAAAATGGTAGTTCCAATATTATTGTACGCTTCCAAAGGGTGTATAATTTGTTTTATAACATAAATTAATCTTTCACCTTCCCCATCTTTTTCGAGGTCGGGGGAGTGTTTTTTTACAAAGAAAAGCTGCCACACTTAGTGCGACAGCATTTTTTTATACATCCACAAAATATAACCTTCCGTATTAGTTTATTACACTAAAGCTAATCGGGGATTTGGACGATAACTTCGGCCAACTTTACCACCGGGTTGACCATTTACCATAACTACATCTGCTGTGAAGTTGATATTATCATTAAATAAACTACTTCCGACAGCATACACGTCAACTGGAACATTTGCCGCTTCAAACTGTCTAATACGCTCAGCGTTAAATCCGCCGGATACCATTATTTTGACATGACTAAAGCCCTCGAGGTCAAGAGCTTGGCGAACATTTAAAACTAATTGCGGGCATACGCCGGTAGGCTTAAACGTACCCATATAAGGCATTACCGAAGCGTCAACAAGGGTATCTGCCGTATCTAGACGAACCGCACTTAGGGTATCGCCCATTTCTCTTGCAACAGCTAATGCTGTTGCAACACAGTCGTTAGAAAAGTCGACAAGCGCAACCCGGCCTATACGTCGATCTGTATGGGTATCAAAAGCTTTTGTGGCCCGGACAGTATCGCCACCATACGCAGAAATTAATGCATGAGGGATGGTGCCAAGTGCTTCTGCGCCCCAGAGTGACCCGTTTGCCGGAGTAGAAACACCAAATACGCCGCCAATATGAGCTGCATAGCCATCAGCCGCTTGGACAGCATAATGATCAAAACGGGAAGGGAAAAATAATACTGGTTTGCCCTTGGCAGCTTGAACTACTTGCTGTACATTAGTAGCTATTTTAGTTTGGCGGGACAGTGAGCCGAGATAAACTGTTTCTAGGTGTGAAAAGTTTGCCAAATCGCCCTCGATGGTCAAAACCGTTTCCCAGGGTTCAATTTGATCGCCATCATACAATGCATGAATAACTAAACTAGCTGGATTATGGGCACATTTTTTTATAATGGCAATAGCTTCATCAATGCCACATAACACGGCATGTTGCCGTTGAAACACTTGCATTATTACTCGAGGATGATGGTTGTCTTTAACCAAAATTTCCTGGGTGCGTAAAAAATAGCTGTCGCTGAAATGGCCGCTCTTTATTTGGTCAACAGGGAGATTAAAATGATCAGGCGATAGGCGTTGTTTCATTATAGGCCTCCTAGATATTGCAAATCTAATGATAATTCTCGAAAATTTGCATAATAATCTTTATTCTACATAATTTTATGATACAATAATAACATATTTTTCCGCAATAGGGGAGGATGTTTATGCAATACAATATGCGAGTAATTGAGGTAAAAACTCAAAGCCAGGCCAAAAAAGAAGTGGAAACGGTTCGTTGTGACCCCGCAGGAGCCGCCATTATGTCAAATAAAGCTGCTTTTAAGACGATAAAAGTTGAAAATGTATTAAGCAAGGCTTCGCTTATTTTAAAACAGACGTTTCTTTCCAAAGGCGGCGAGGCTTCAGTTTCAAGAGGAGCCGCTGATTATAGCGACCAATATACTGATGTACTATTAAGCGGTACGTTAAAACACTTTAAACAGTGTATTCCCCAACTAAAGGTTCAGCCGTGGGGTTTGAAGAAATTGGCAGAGGAACTCGAGCGTGTAATTGCCGCTGACGAAAATTTTCCACAACGCAGTTATACGTTAGGGGATCACACGCTAACAATTTCGCAGGAAAAAACACTGGTTATGGGGATTTTAAACTTTACGCCAGATTCTTTTTCCGATGGTGGTAAGTTTAATAATTTGGATGCTGCACTGAAGCATGTCGAGCAAATGATCGAAGAGGGCGCGGATATTATTGATATTGGTGCAGAATCTACTAGGCCATATGGTTCACATAAAATCACTGCCGAGGAAGAGTTAGAAAGGCTAATTCCTGTACTGGAAAAAGTTTTGAATATTTCTAGTATACCAATTTCTATTGATACTTATAAAGCCAGTGTTGCCAAGGAAGCGCTAAAAGCTGGTGCACACATGATAAATGATATCTGGGGCTTGCAATACGATCCTGAAATGGCGAGTGTAGTAGCCGAGTACGATGTTCCGGTCATCATTATGTATAATCAAGGAGAAGCCGAGTATAAAAGAGATATTATGTCTCATATGCTTGAGTTTTTACGTGGCAGTATAAAAATCGGTGATACTGCTGGAATTAATCCGGATAATTTTATTGTTGATCCGGGTATTGGCTTTGTTAAAAAGGTATCAGATAATTTGGTGATTATGTCTCGGTTAGATGAACTTAAGTCACTAGGTTGTCCGATACTCTTAGGTACCTCGCGCAAACGATTTATCGGAGATATCCTAGATGCTCCGCCTGATGACCGACTGGAAGGAACAGCAGCTACGGTAGCATTAGGTATCACCAAAGGTGCGAATATTGTTAGAGTCCATGATGTAAAAGCAATCGCCCGCATTGCTCGCATGACAGATGCAATGCTAAAGGCGAAATATCAATAGGGGGAGTTAAAGTGAGCCAGAGAGTATCTTTAAAAAATATGGTGTTTTACGGATTTCATGGGGTATATGAATTTGAACGAGAGTTAGGACAACGTTTTTATGTCGATCTTGATATGAAGGCCGACTTAAGTAAGGCTGGCAAAAGCGACAATCTGCAAGAGACAGTGGACTATGTAGGTATATATAACCAAACTAAAGAAATCGTAGAAAACCGCCGATTCCAGCTTCTAGAAGCGCTAACCTATCATATTGCCGAGGAAGTTTTGCGGTTACACCCTATCGTAGAAGAAGTGGCGGTACGAGTTCGTAAGCCCTCTGTGCCAATTGCTGCAGCACTTGATTATGTTGAAGTTGAGACAATACGGAGACGTGAATAATGATTGTTTTAGGATTAGGTTCAAATATCAGTAATGCGACACATACCCGAGAAGATAATATTGCTACGGCCATTCGTCTGCTAGGTAGTCATCCGAGGATTTCTATTGAAAGAGTATCGTTATTATATGAGACAGAACCGGTGGGGTTGAAAGAGCAGCCTAGTTTTCTCAATGCCGTTTTGGCTATTGCTACTGACTTGAATCCCCTGGAACTGCTTGCGATTTGTTTAGCAACAGAAAAACAGATGGGAAGAGTTCGGGAAGTTCGCTGGGGACCACGTAACATTGACATTGATCTGTTGGTGTATCATGATGTGGAGATGGCTACTGCTGCACTTGAACTGCCGCATCCGCGTATGCCGGAGAGAAAATTTGTACTAATTCCCTTAGCCGAGATTGCCGGTAATGCGAGAGTTTACAAGGGTATTACTGCCCAAGAATTACTGATGTCCACCATTGATGACAGCCAAGTCAAAGTATATGGTGAAATTGAACCTTCTAAGCTGGCGGCTGGCCTTGGCTAAACGTATTTTATTTATTAGCGCCCCAATCGGCGCTGGTCATATTAGGGCAGCGCAAGCAGTTAGTCAAATACTCAGAGAAAAACACTCCTGTCAAACAAAGTTATGCAATGTTTTTGATTTTTTTCCTCGCGCTATCGGCAAGGCAATACTTGCTATATACTTAAAAATACTGGATGTTTTCCCGGCGCTCTATGCAACCGCCTATAGTTGGGGCAATCAAAGCCGTATGGCTTTGGTGGGGCGGGAGTTAATTAGTCGGTTTCTGGCCAGACGCATGCTAAATTATATTAATAAGTTTCAGCCGGCAGTTATTGTATGTACTCATGCTACTCCGGCAGGACTGGTGGCGTGGCTAAAGAAACAGGCACTAATCACTGTTCCGACGGTAGCCGTCATTACCGATTTTATTGTTCACCGTCTGTGGGTATACCCGGAAATAGACTACTATTTTGTTGCTAATAGTGCTATGTCACGGTATTTACAGCAATATGGAATTGCCGCTGATGCTATTAACGTTTCAGGAATACCTGTTAGCAGTAGTTTTAGTCAACTGGGTAGTAAAGGAGAGCTCCTTGCTAAGCTTAATTTTTCTTCAGACCGGAAGATAATTATGATTATGGGCGGCGGTGCAGGCACTTTACCTATAGCTAAGATACTGAATGTGTGTAATCAACTTGACGAACCATTACAGTTAATTGCGGTAGCCGGAAAGAATCAGTCGCTTTTTAAGGAATTAGTTCAACTTGCAGCAACTAGCAGGCATCCGCTCAAAGTTTTTGGTTTTATAGATAATGTGCATGAACTAATGAGTGTTGCCGATTTATTAATATCCAAACCAGGTGGAATGAGCTCTGCAGAGGCTTTGGCCAAAGGTTTGCCGCTGATTATTTTTCGCCCTATTCCGGGGCAGGAAGAAGCCAACACTCAATTCTTACTAGATAGCTGTGCGGCGATCAGGGCAGATTCACTATCAGATTTAAAAGCCATTTTAACTAGAGTGTTATTTGGGGATAATAATGAATTGTCCATTTTGCGTAATCAAGCTTTGTTATTGGGACAACCTAGTGCGGCTGAAGAGATTGCTGCGATCATTAATAATACCGTTTTATCTGCTGAAAAATAGTAATTTTTTAAAAAAATCTTTAAATTGGGACTTTGGGCTCTTGACCTTTATATTTTATTCCAGGTATAATTGCTAGTATTAGATTTACCAAGTTTTTACTACGGGCTATTGGGTTCAATATTAGCTGGATGTGGAGGAACTGGTATGGAGCAATTTTACTTGGCTGCACTACAGTGTGTACCAGGTATTGGCTGTTCGCGCATTAAGGCCTTGGTTGATTATTATGGTAACGCCCGGCAGGCTTGGTTGGCTGACCAGGGCGATTTATTTTTATCAAAGTGCCTTGATAACACAGTTTGTAATAATTTACTTGGTCAAAGGGATAAGCTAGATGTACATAAACTAGCTGAATTATTAACAAAAAAGCAAATTTCTCTTTGCAGTTTAGCAGATGCGGACTATCCAACTCTGCTTCGTAGTACTTTTAATCCACCTTATGTTTTATATTACCGCGGCAGTTTACCACAAAACGATAACTTGATAGCTATTGTCGGTTCACGTAAAGCCACGGTATATGGAAAAAATGTTGCAGGTATGCTGGCCGCCGCATTAGCAAAGGCTCAAGTAGGTGTTGTTAGCGGAGCGGCCAGAGGGATTGATACGGCTGCTCATCTGGGTGCGTTAGAACAAGGCTATACGGTCGCCGTGCTTGGCTGCGGTGTCGATGTTGCATATCCACCCGAGAATGCAAAACTGCTAAGAAGTATTGCTGAACGAGGAGTAGTAATCTCGGAATATGCTCCAGGTGTTATTGCACATCCTGGACATTTTCCGGCTCGCAATCGTATTATTAATGGTCTTGCGCGCGGTGTTGTTGTCGTGGAAGCTGCAGAAAAAAGCGGGGCACTGATAACCGCTGATTTTGCACTAGAAGAAGGCAGAGATGTTTTTGCTGTACCGGGCAGCATTTTTGCAGGCAGCAGTAAAGGCACAAACCGGCTTATAAAACTTGGAGCCAAACTAGTGGACAGTGTTATTGATATCTTAGAGGAATTTGGCTGGGAAGGTAGTCCGTGTAATCAGACAAAGCCTGAATTGACTCGGGAAGAGCAGCAAGTGTATAGTTTACTAAATTATGAAGAGCCTATAGGAATTGAAGAGATTGTGACAAATTTGAATGTACCGCCCGCAACGGCTGCATATATATTATTGCAACTTACATTACGAGGTTTGACGGTCGAACATAGCGGTCAACGCTATACTTGTACCGCCAGGGAGGGAATTAAGTGAGCAAAGCTCTAGTCGTAGTAGAATCCCCGGCTAAAGCCAAGACTATAGAAAAGTTTCTTGGTAAAAATTATACAGTCAAAGCCTCAATGGGGCATTTGCGAGATTTGCCCAAAAGCCAATTTGGTGTTAATCTTGAACAAAACTTTGAACCAAAATATATTAATATTCGAGGTAAAGGCGATCTCATAAAAAGCTTAAAAGAGGCAGCGAAGAGTGCCGATACTGTATATTTGGCGACAGACCCGGATCGTGAAGGAGAAGCTATTGCCTGGCATTTAGCGCATATTCTCAATATTCCGGAGCAAACTACTTGCCGGATTGAATTTAATGAAATTACCAAAACGGCTATTCAACAAGCGGTAAAAAAACCGCGTGCCATCAATTTGCCACGGGTTTACGCCCAACAAGCAAGGCGAATACTAGATAGGATAGTGGGCTATAAACTCAGTCCGCTTCTATGGCGAAAGGTACGCAAAGGCTTGAGTGCTGGCCGGGTGCAATCAGTTACTGTTAGGCTTATTTGTGATAGGGAAAAAGAGATTCAGGCCTTTATACCGGAAGAATACTGGACAATAACGGCCAAACTAAAAGAAAAGAATAACTCTAAACCATTTGACGCTGAATTGGTTGCCATTGACAGCGTTAAAGTTGCTATCAATAATGAGGAGCAGGCTGAAAAAATTATTAGTGACTTAAATCAAGCGGAATACAAAGTACATGATGTTAAAAAAAGAGAAAGAAAGCGTAATCCACAGCCGCCGTTTACTACCAGCAGTTTGCAGCAAGAAGCTGCGCGCAAATTAGGTTTTACTTCCCGCAAAACAATGATGATTGCGCAACAACTATATGAAGGACTTGCGATTGGTCGTATGGGGCAAGTGGGTCTTATTACCTATATGCGTACCGACTCTACTAGGATAGCGGAGGTTGCTCAACAGGAAGCCAGAAGTTATATCGAAAATAAATTTGGGATAACACATTTGCCGGCAAAGGCACCAATTTACACCAGTAAAAAATCTCAAGACGCCCATGAAGCTGTCAGACCAACCACACTGGAGTTTTCACCGGAGACTATTGCCGCTAATTTGAGTAAAGATCAGTTAAAACTCTATACACTTATTTGGGAAAGATTTATTGCCAGCCAAATGACACCCGCAGTTTATGACACACTCACTATCGAGATTATTGCTGGAATATATAAGTTCAAAGCAACTGGATCCCAACTGAAATTCCCAGGCTTTTTAGCTGCTTTTAGCGGGGCAATTGGTAAGAGTAAAGAAGTTGAACAGACTTCAGATAGTGATTTAGATAAGGAAACTACCCTGCCTCTATTAGTAGCAGGACAAGTGTTGAAACTCAATAAACTTGACCCAAAACAACATTTTACCGAACCGCCACCTCGTTACACAGAGGCATCCTTGGTTAAAGTCTTGGAGGAAAAGGGAATTGGACGTCCAAGCACGTATGCACCAACAATTGAGACCATTGTTGAACGAGGTTATGTCGAGCGAATTGAAAAAAAGTTTTTCCCTACTGAATTGGGCTTTGTCGTACTTGATCTTCTAAAGCAATACTTCGATAAAATTATTGATATTGAATTTACTGCCGGAATGGAAGATAAATTAGATGATATTGCTGAAGGCGATGCTTCTTGGCTAACTGTTTTAGAAGAATTTTACGCTCCGTTTGCGCAAGACCTTAGTTTTGCGGAAGAAGCCATTGGTCATGTCGAATTACCTGTTGAAGTATCTGATGTCCCATGTGAAAATTGTGGACAGATGATGGTTGTTAAGCAAGGAAGATATGGTAATTTCTTAGCTTGCCCAGGTTTTCCGGCTTGCCGCAATACTAAACCGATTTTAAAGGACATTGGTGTTTCTTGCCCGAAATGCGGTGGTGCTATTGTTGAACGTCACACAAAACGCAGGAGAGTCTTTTATGGTTGTGAGAAATATCCTGAATGTGATTTTAATACATGGGATATGCCTTTAAAGGAAAGTTGCCAAGTGTGTGGTTCCTATATGGTTCGGCACAAGTTTAAAAATGGGGGCTTTTCCACCATTTGCAGTAACGAGAATTGCTCCTCGCGACAGGAAACTGATGGCAAAAAAACTGCTAAGAATGTAGATAAAAATGAAGAACAGGGTAAGAAGAAAAAAAAGTCAGCAGCTAACCGGAGGAAAAAGAATGAATAAAGTTACTATACTAGGTGCCGGGTTGGCTGGCAGCGAGGCTGCATGGCAACTGGCTGAAGCCGGAGTCAATGTGGATTTATATGAAATGCGCCCTAAGGCAATGACGCCGGCACATCATACTGCTTTATTCGCTGAACTGGTATGTAGCAACTCCCTCAGAGGGGCTAATATAGAAAATGCGGTAGGCCTATTAAAGGAAGAAATGAGAAAGTTACATTCTCTAGTTATGAAAGCCGCTGATACTCACTGCGTACCTGCAGGAGGAGCATTGGCAGTTGACCGCAATAATTTTAGCGAGATGATTACAAATGTTCTCAAAAATCATCCGCGGATAACGGTTTATCATACTGAAATTACGGAAGTACCGGCTAGTCGTCCTTTAATAATTGCTACTGGTCCACTTACGTCTCCAGGTTTATCAACAGCTATCGCTAGTATTACTGGTAATGAGTATCTTTATTTCTATGACGCGGCAGCGCCTATTGTTACCGCTGATTCATTAAATATGAATATAATTTATCGGGCTTCTCGCTATGGTAAAGGGGACGACGACTACCTGAATTGCCCTATGAACAAAGAGCAGTATGAGTTATTTTGGCAAGAAATTACTCAGGCTGAGGCAGCTCCAATCAAAGAGTTTGAAAAACTTGTGGTTTTCGAAGGATGTATGCCGATAGAGAGTATGGCTGCCAGAGGAATTGATACGATGCGTTTTGGTCCAATGAAGCCTGTAGGTTTAAGACATCCGGAAACCGGCGAAATGCCATATGCTGTAGTTCAATTGCGCCAGGATAATGTTTCAGCAACACTTTATAACATGGTAGGTTTTCAAACTCACTTAACATGGCCTGAACAGCAACGGGTATTTCGGCTTATTCCTGGATTGGAAGCAGCCGAATTTGTTAGGTATGGAGTAATGCATAGGAATACCTTTATTAACTCGCCGAGGATATTGTTGCCAACGTTACAAATGAAAGAACAGCTAGGAATTTTCTTTGCCGGCCAAATTACTGGTGTGGAAGGCTATGTTGAATCAGCAGCAAGCGGTTTAGTGGCTGGCATTAATGCTAGCCGGATGATACAAGGTCTTGAGCCCTATGTATTTCCGGCACAAACTGCCCATGGCGCGCTATGTCATTATATAACACAAGCTGATCCGACACACTTTCAGCCAATGAATATAAATTTTGGTCTGCTTCCGCCGCTAGAGCATAAGATTAAAGATAAGAAACTCAAGAACCGAACCATTGCCGATAGAGCATTGGCGGCTTTAGAAGAATTTATTTGAATAATATGACAATAATATTGCGCAATTATTGCAATTGTGATAGTATAATATTAATTTCCGCTAGAATAGAACAGTGATAAACAGTGTCGGAAAGAATGATATAAGATGTCTGCAGAAAAAAAAGAATTGAATTGCGTGAACCCATTAGTAGATAAGTTTATAGTGTATCTAAGACTTGAAAAAAATGCCTCTAACCATACTATTCATAATTATCAGCGAGATATTTTGCAGTTTGTGGAGTTTGTGTGCAGTCAGGGGGCAGGTGAGGATCTGTTTATCAACATTACACCGCTTATGATCCGTAGCTATTTGGCTTTTCTAAAATCAAAACAGTATGCCAAAGCGACCATTATGCGACGGATTGCGGCGCTTAGGTCGTTTTTCAGATTTTTATGCAGGGAAAATATTTTAAAAAATAATCCATGTAAGGCAGTTAGAACTCCCAAGCTGGATAAAAGATTGCCTGTTTTTCTTGACATAAACGAAATTCATGAATTAATCACTTTGCCAGACAATAATCCTCTGGGAATTCGCGACAAAGCTGTACTGGAGATGCTATATGCCACAGGGATTCGGGTGAGTGAACTTGCCGGAATTACCTTGAAGGATATTGATTTCTCCGGACGGGCAATTATTGTATCCGGCAAAGGTGCTAAAGAGCGAATTGTTCTGATGGGACGGACTGCGGTTGATGTCTTGGAATTCTATTTATCAAACTCGCGTCCTATATTATGCTCTAACCCGGGAGAATATGGGCAGCAAACTGACAAAGCTCACGACTATGTATTTGTAAATAGCCGGGGAGGACCACTCACTGATCGAAGTGTACGAAGAATTGTTGATAAATATGTTGAGGTAATGGCGACTAAAAAAAATGTTAGTCCACATACTATTCGCCACACTTTTGCTACCCATTTGTTAGACAATGGTGCTGATCTAAGGACAGTGCAGGAGCTTTTGGGGCATGTTAATTTGTCTACAACTCAGCTTTATACCCATGTAACTACCGAAAGACTTAAAGCCAATTATAAACAATACCATCCGCGAGCCTGATATTTCCTTGGAGGTGATATTTATGTTTCATGCTACAACGATTGTTGCTGTTCGCCATCAAGGGAAGACAGCTATTGCCGGTGACGGACAAGTTACTTTTGGTCAAAACACGATAATGAAACACAATGCGAAAAAAGTCCGTCGTCTTTATCACGGCAAAGTATTGGCCGGATTTGCCGGTTCAGTGGCTGATGCGTTTACTCTATTTGCTAAATTTGAAGGAAAGCTAGAAGAATTTAATGGTAATATGATGAGAGCTGCCGTTGAACTTGCGAAAGAGTGGCGGCTTGACAGAGTATTGAGACGACTGGAAGCACTTCTTATTGTAATTGATGACAACCATCTTCTTATCATATCTGGTAATGGAGAGGTAATTGAACCAGATGATGGTGTCACTGCAATTGGTTCTGGGGGATCGTATGCACTTGCTGCTGCAAGGGCTTTAGTACAGCATTCCTCATTAAGTGCAGCTGGTATTGCCCGCACAGCTTTGGAAATTGCATCCGGTATTTGTGTGTATACGAATGACCATATTACGGTCGAAGAGTTATAGAAAAAGGGGGATGATTTTGCTGGAACTTACGCCAAGAGAGATAGTCAAGGAACTGAATAAATATATAATCGGTCAGCAGCAAGCCAAAAAATCAGTAGCTGTAGCCTTAAGAAATCGGTGGCGCAGCAAGAAATTGCCTGAAGACCTTAAAGAAGAAATTATCCCTAAAAATATATTGATGATCGGTCCTACTGGGGTTGGTAAGACTGAAATTGCCCGTCGCTTAGCTAAACTTGTTAACGCTCCTTTTGTCAAAGTAGAAGCGACTAAATTTACTGAAATCGGCTATGTTGGGCGCGATGTCGAATCCATGGTTCGTGATTTAATTGAAACATCTATTCGCATGGTTAAGAACCAAAAGATGATTGAAGTTAATGATAAGGCCTAACAGTTGGCGGAGGAGCGTATTTTGGATCATTTTGTTCCGCCTGCCAAAAAAGAATCATCGCGTAATCCGTTTGAAATGCTGTTTTCCGGGTCAGGGGGAATAGAAAATAGCCAAGATAAGCCACCTGAATCAGAGGAACCGCCCAAAGTCAATACTGGTCGAGAATGGTGGCGTAAACGTCTACTTAACGGTGAACTGGAAGAAGAAATGCTTGAAATTACCGTAGAAGATGGTGCGCAGCCTGTGATGGGTATGTTCGCCGGGACTGGAATTGAAGAAATGGGTATGAATATCCAAGATATGCTTGGTAATTTTCTACCCAAAAAACAAAAGAAACGCAAAGTGACAGTAGCCAATGCACGGAAGATTTTTACCCAGGAAGAAGCCCAAAAGTTGATTGATATGGATGAAGTGGCTACCAGTGCGGTTAGTTTAGCCGAAAACTCTGGTATTATCTTTCTCGATGAAATTGACAAAATTGCTGGTCGCGGGCAAAGTTCAGGACCTGATGTTTCTCGCGAGGGCGTTCAACGTGATATTCTACCGATTGTGGAGGGGTCTACTGTTGTTACTAAATATGGTCCGGTGAAGACTGATCATGTATTGTTTATTGCTGCAGGCGCCTTCCATGTTTCTAAGCCTTCAGACTTGATCCCAGAACTGCAAGGGCGTTTTCCAATCAGGGTTGAACTTACCAATTTATCGAAGGAGGATTTTCGGCAAATACTTACCGAACCGGCGAATGCACTTATTAAACAATATATCAGCCTATTGCAAACTGAAGATATAGAGGTAGAATTTACAGAAGATGCTATTGATGAATTGGCTGATATCGCGTGCAGAGTGAATAACCAGACAGAAAACATTGGTGCTCGACGACTACACACTGTTTTAGAAAAACTTTTGGAAGACTTAGCGTTTGATGCGCCTGACATAGAAGAGCAGCAAGTTGTTATTAATCGTGATTATGTAAAATCAAAACTTGATCCTATAGTTATAAACCAAGATCTAAGTCACTACATTCTGTAGTATTTGTTTCAAATAATGAAAGGTGGGAATAGTAAATGTCATCATTGCTAGAACGTACGCGTGCTATTAATAAGTTGCTTCAGAAATCAGAGAAAGTTGAGTACAGCGAAGTTTCAACAGTGCTTAGCACTGTTATGGCTGCTAATGTTTATATTGTTAACAAAGATGGTAGTATATTGGGATATGCATTGCTTGGTGATTTTGAGTGTGAGCTTATGCGGGATAAAGTGCTTAAAATGGGGCGATTTCCTGAACGCTATGTCGAATGGTTGCGTAAAGTTGATCAGACATCGCCAAATCTTCGTCTGGAAGGCGGATTGTGTAGTTTTAGCGTAGATACCAATTGTTTATTTAACGATAAGTTTACTACCATAGTTCCTATTCATGGCGTAGGGGAACGCATAGGGACATTAATTGTAGCCAAATTTAGTACAGAATTTGTTGATGATGATTTAATATTGGCTGAATATGGGGCGACGGTTGTTGGCATGGAAATGCTTAGAGATCGCAGTGAAAAAATTGAAGAAGAGGCTAGAAAAAAAGCTACAGTACAAGTGGCTTTGGGAACATTGTCATATTCTGAATTGGAAGCTGTTATGCATATTTTAAGCGAACTTGAAGGCAATGAGGGGTTATTGGTTGCCAGCAAAATTGCCGACCGTGTTGGGATTACCCGGTCTGTGATAGTGAATGCGTTGCGCAAATTTGAAAGTGCAGGCGTAATTGAATCCAAATCACTTGGCATGAAAGGAACCTACATAAAGGTTCTTAACGAACGATTATTAGAAGAACTGAAGAAACTAAAAAAATAACATTTGAATACAAAAAATCCAGCTGAGTAATAACAGCTGGATTTTTTTTCTATAATCAAAACTTATCGTTTTACAAAGAAATTTAAAAGGATTTTCGTGTATAGTGTAGAAATATGCATAAGGCTGCAAAAAAGCTTATAATATGCCTGAAACGGGGATATATTTGGTTAATTTTGAAGGAGGATTAGTGAGATGCTTAACTCGCTCTTACAATCAACACAGGTATCAATTTTGGAAAAAGCGTTGAGTGCCGCCTCACTTCGCCATAAAGTTATTAGTAACAATATTGCAAACGTAAATACGCCTAAGTTTAAGAAAAGCGAAGTGAGTTTTGAAGATCGGCTAGCAACAGCTATGGATTCGCAAAATGCTTCGGCTTCGAGTTTGTTAGCTAGAACTCATGAACGCCATTTGCCGATACAATCGCATGCTAACTTGAACGTAGAACCTACAGTAAATACAATTACTACAAATTCTTTTCGTACTGATGACAACAACGTAGATATTGATGGCGAAATGGCTGGCTTGGCAAAGAATTCAATTTATTATGATGCAGTAGCCGGTCAGATTAGTAAGTATTTTTCTAATATTAAATCTGCGATTAATGGAGGAAGATGAGTATTATGGGGTTATTTCAGGCCATTGATGCCTCTGCTTCAGGTATGACTGCTGAACGGCTGAGGATGGATGTGATTTCAAACAATATAGCCAACGCCAACACTACTCGTACAGCAGAAGGTGGTCCTTATCGGCGTCAGATGGTGGTTTTTGAACCACGAGCTGATCAACCCTCTTTTGGACAGCTGTTGTCAAAGCAAATGGATACAGGAGAAGGCGTCCGGGTAACCGGAATCACAAAAGATAATGCGCCGTTTAAACTCATGTATGACCCAAACCATCCAGATGCGAACAGGGATGGTTATGTTGAGATGCCTAATGTTACTATTGTAAGCGAAATGGTAGACATGATCACCGCTTCTAGAGCATATGAGGCTAATGTTACTGCTGCAAATGCAGCTAAAAGCATGGCAATGAAGGCTTTGGAAATTGGAAAATAGGGAGGCATAAATGCAGATTGAAGCTTTAAAACTAGCACCTATTACAGGCGGGAAAATGATCGAAACGCCTGCAAGTGCTATACAACCAGAAAAAACCTTTGGCGAGTTTTTGAGTGATGCATTAAATAGCGTAAATCAACTACAAAATCAAGCTAGTCAGGCATCGATGAACCTAGCTGCAGGCAAAATTCAGGATATAGCTGAAGTTACAATAGCTGCTGAAAAAGCGACGGTGGCATTACAACTTACTATGCAGGTTCGTAATAAAGTTGTCGAAGCCTATCAAGAAGTTATGAGAATGCAGGTTTAATATGCAAGAGGAAATGATTTACTATTGCTCAGTATAGTATTTGGGCATGAGATGAAGTAGGTATTACTTTTCCGTAACTGAAAGGGTGGAGACATGACTGACTTGAAGGAACAGTCTCTGCGTCTTTGGCAAAATTTGAGTAATAAACAAAGGTACATGATCTTTGGCGCAGCCGCATTTATATTTATTTTTATTTTAGCATGGAGTTACTGGTGGGGAAGTCGCCCTGATAATGTGCCATTGTTTACCGCCTTGGAAGCTGAAGATGCAGGTAAAGTTACTGCGAAATTAAAAGAAATGAAAGTTCAATATGAAGTTCAGACTGGCAGTAACGGTACTGTCATTTTAGTTCCATCCCAGGATGTTCACAAGCTTAGGCTTGAATTAGCTAGTCAGGGGTTGCCACGAGGAAATAAAGGGTTTGAAATTTTTGAGCAAAATAAGTTTGGTACAACTGAATTTCAAAATAAAGTGCAACTTTTGCAAGCTGTTCAAGGTGAGCTGACTCGAACCATTGAACAGATGGGAGAAGTAGAAAAGGCCAGAGTCCATATTGTGATGTCAGAGGATAGTCTCTATAAAAAGACTGAGAAACCAGCCACCGCTTCTATTATGCTTAAGCTTAGACCTCAGGCACAATTGACTCAACAGCAAGTAAAAGGAATCGTAAATCTGGTTGCCCATAGCGTTCAGGGGTTAAAACCGGAAAATATTACAGTTGTTGATAATTTTGCCCGAGTCTTAAATGATGACAAGTCAGATACACCACCGATGGCTGGCACTGTAGCACTCACACAGTTTGAGATGACTAAAAAAGTGCAGGAAGATCTGCAAAAAAATGTTCAATCACTACTTGATCAGACGCTGGGTATAGGTAAGGCTGCTGCTAGAGTAAATGTCGAACTTAATTTTGATCAGCGTACACTTGATCGACAAACCTTTGAACCAGTTGTTGATGACAAAGGTATTATTCGTAGTTCACAGGAAACCAATGAGAGTTATCAAGGGAATTCTGCTGCAGCTCCCGGTGGTGTACCAGGAACGACATCGAATATTCCGGGTTATGTTACGAATAATAATTCGAATTCACAATCCAATTATGAAAAACGTGAAGCAATTCGTAATTACGAGATTAATGAAACCAAGGAAAAGGTTATAAGTACACCAGGTTCTATTAGAAGATTAACTGTAGCGGTGCTTGTAGATGCTTCTATGCCTAGAGCGCAGCAGGAAAGTTTAAATAAAACGGTGGCCTCAGCTATTGGACTTAATCCCACACGGGGAGATACAATTGCTGTTGAACCAATACAATTCAACACAGAATTGGCTGATAAACAGCGAAAAGAAGACGAAGAACTTGCGAAACAGCAACAACAAGCATTTATGCTTAAAGTGGCACTTGCTGTTATTATCATCCTTGGTATTCTGTACTTCTTATACAGGCGATATGTTCGTCGGCGCGAGCAAGAGGAAGAAGCATTGTTAGAAGCTATTGCACTCGAAGCACAACCTTTAGCAGAGGTTTCAGAAGCTGAGCAAGAAGAAATGAATGCACAGGAAAAAGAGAAGGTTGAACAACGAACGGTAGTTGAAAAGTTTGCTAGATCGCGTCCTGAAGATGTGGCCCAGATTCTGAAAGTTTGGTTAGCAGAAGAATGATGGGAGGCACCAGGCTATGTACCAGTCAAATGAAGTGACAGGCAAGCAAAAAGCAGCAATTTTATTAATTGCTTTAGGGCCTGACATCTCCGCACAAGTACTAAAGCATATGAAGGAAGATGAAATTGAGAAGTTGACGTTGGAGATTGCTAATCAGCGTAAACTATCACAAGAGCAAAAAGATAAAGTATTAAATGAATTTCATCAAATGTGTGTTGCAAAAGAGTATATTTCTAGTGGCGGTTTGGATTATGCCCGTGATATCTTGGAAAAAGCGTTAGGTTCAGATAAGGCAGTATCTATTATTAATCGATTAACTACCAGTCTGCAAATACGTCCATTTGACTTTGCGCGGAAAACAGATCCAAGCCAGTTACTTAACTTTATCCAAAATGAGCATCCGCAAACGATTGCATTAATCATGGCATATCTCCAGCCTGAACAATCTGCTGCTATTGTTTCCGCATTGCCGCCAGAGCGTCAGGTAGATGTTGCCCGCCGGATTGCTACGATGGATCGAACTTCGCCTGATGTTATTCGCGATGTAGAAAGAATACTAGAACGTAAATTATCATCGTTAGTAACGCAAGACTTTACTGCCGCCGGTGGCGTTGATTCCATAGTTGAAATACTTAATCGTGTTGATCGCACTACGGAAAGAACCATTATTGAAAATATGGAAGTGCAAAACCCTGAACTGGCAGAAGAAATCAAAAAACGCATGTTTGTTTTCGAGGATATTGTGCTTTTGGACGACAGATCACTCCAGCTTGTGCTTAGGGAAATCGATAACAAGGACCTGGCATTGGCACTCAAAGCAACATCAAGTGAAGTTGCTAATAAGGTATATAAGAACATCTCCAAAAGAGCTGCTGAAATGCTCAAAGAAGAAATCGAGTATATGGGGCCTGTACGCATAAGAGATGTGGAAGAGTCTCAGCAAAAAATTGTTAATAATATTCGTCGTCTCGAAGAATCAGGCGAAATCGTGGTTTCGCGTGGTAAAGGAGACGAGATAATTGTCTAAGATTATAAAGAGTGTATTATTTCAAAGAAATTCGCCTGTTGTTATCAAACATCGGCCAGCGCCTGTTCCGGAACCAATAGAGGTTCAAGAACAAGTTACAGCACCTGTTGTACCGGAAATAGATTTGGAGGCAATCCGCTCTGAAGCCGAAGCCATTATTGCTAAGGCTCAGGAAACTGCGGCTCAATGTCTGGCTGAGGGAGAAAACAAGGCGAAAGAATTGGAAGAATTAGCGCGAACGGCGTATCAAGAAGCCTTTGCCAAAGGACAAGAAGAAGGCCGCGAGCAAGGCTACCAAGAAGGATATAACCAGGGTAGGCAAACAGCACTAAGTGATATGCAAGTAGCTATGCAGGAGTCGTTGGAGAAAGCCCAATGTCTTATTAAAACAGCAGAACAGGAAGTTGCTCAAATGTTTATTACTGCGGAGCAACAAATTGTTGAAATTGCACTTGCTGTTGCTAGTAAAATATTAGTGCGAGAGATTGAAGATAATCCAACAACTATTTTGCCGATAGTTAGGGAAGCCTTAGCCACCGTTAGTGATCAAAATCAAATACTCATCAGAGTAAATTCAGAGGATTATGAAATGGTTCTTATGGCTAAACGAGACTTACAACTAATGGTTGGTCGAGACAATGCGATTAATGTGACTGCAGATCACACTGTGTCGGCAGGCGGCTGTATTATTGAAACCGCTTTAGGTACAGTTGATGCTAGATTAGATACAAAGTTAGAATTAGTTCACAAGGCTATACAGGAAGTACTGCCATGAGTAAAATATTTGATTCTTCTCCCTATTTATCTGCAATAGCTACTGTTGATAGCATTAAGTTAAACGGCAAAATTACACAAATAATCGGCTTGGTAATGGAGTCGCAAGGTCCTAATGTAAACCTAGGAGACTTGTGTTATGTTTATCCCCGTAAACAGGGAGAACCTGTTCCGGCTGAAGTTGTAGGATTTAGGGAGAATCGTATTTTGCTTATGCCTGTTGGTGAGCTTCAAGGGATTGGACCCGGTTGTGAAGTTGTATCAGCGCACAGGACGTTAAAAGTAAGCGTCGGCCGTCAGTTATTGGGACGCATATTAGATGGTCTTGGTAATCCTATTGATGATAAGGGACCGTTGATTTGTAATCAAGAATACCCGCTTACGGCCACGCCGCCGCCACCTTTAACCCGCCGGCGTATTGAGGAAAAACTGGGTGTTGGTGTACGGGCTATTGATAGTTTGTTAACATTAGGCCGTGGACAACGGGTGGGCATTATGGCTGGTAGTGGGGTCGGTAAAAGTACATTACTAGGTATGATCGCCCGTAATACTGAGGCTGATATTAGCGTAATTGCCCTGATTGGCGAACGCGGTAGAGAAGTACGGGAATTTATTGAACGCGATTTAGGTGAAGAAGGCCTTAGACGCTCAGTAGTAATTGTAGCTACTTCTGACCAACCAGCTCTTGTTAGAATTAAGGGTGCAATGACAGCTACTGCTGTTGCAGAATATTTTCGTGATCAAGGTATGGATGTTATGCTAATGATGGATTCTGTGACACGGTTTGCTATGGCGCAGCGTGAGGTTGGACTGACTGTAGGCGAACCGCCTGCTACTCGCGGTTATACGCCCTCTGTATTTTCGATGTTGCCTAAATTATTGGAACGCTCAGGTACTGGTGATCGGGGATCAATTACCGGCATTTATACTGTATTGGTTGATGGCGATGATATGAATGAACCCATTGCAGATGCTGTTCGTAGTATTCTTGATGGACATGTCGTGTTGTCTAGGAGCTTGGCGGCGCTAAACCATTATCCGGCCATTGATGTTTTAAATAGTGTTAGCCGGGTAATGATGGAAATTGTTAATAAAGAACACATTAAAAGTGCTCAGCAACTTCGTGCTTTGCTTGCCACTTACCGGGAAGCCGAAGATTTAATTAATATTGGTGCGTATGCTCATGGCAGCAATCCTAATATTGACCGTGCCATAGCCGTTTTCGACCAAATAAAAAGCTTCTTGCAACAAGATGTAAATGAGAATACACCGATGTCTGAAACCATTGAACGCCTAAAAACGCTGGTTGCCTAAAGGCTAATGAGGATGGGAGACCATGAAGAAATTCCGATTTCGCCTTGAGACCCTGCTTAAGTTTCGAAAAATGGAGGAAGAACAGGCGCAGATCACAATGGCAGAAGCCAATACCCGTTTATACAAAGAACAAGAGCTGCTGAGTGAATTTCAAAATAAATTATTATTTAGTATTGATTTGCTTTATAAAGAGCAGTCTGGTTCTCCCACGATAGAAACTCTTAAGACTTTTAGTTATTATATCGATAAAATTAAGAGTGATATTATTGTTCAACGCGAGCAAGTTACCAAGGCCGAAGCTTATCGCCAAGAGTGCCTTGACGCATTGGAGGCTGCTATAAAACAAAGGAAGCTAGTAGATAACCTGCGTGAGAAACGTTTTGAGCAGTACAATGCCGAATTATTACAAGAAGAACAGACAAGACTTGACGAGCTTGGAACGCAGGCCTTTATGCGTAACAAGGAGAGTGAATAGGTATGATATCAGGTGTTGACCAAGTAGCTAAGCGGATTGCTGAGATAGAACAGCGGTTTGTTCCAAGAATTCCGACAAACCAACCAGCCAATGAATTTGCCAATGCGCTTTCAGGTGCTGTTAATCAACAACAAGCACCTGAAAGTGTGCAAAAAAACAAGACAAGTACAATTGGCAATAGTGCTAGCAGTAGTAACATTGCTAAAATGGTGCAGGTTGCCGCCAATAAGTATGGTGTTGATCCTAAGCTAGCGATGGCTGTTGCTGAAGCAGAGTCAGGATTGTCACAAGAAGCTGTTTCTTCTGTTGGGGCAGTTGGTGTAATGCAGCTTATGCCGGAAACGGCTAGCTCACTAGGGGTACATAATATCAATGATCCACGTGAGAATATTGATGGTGGTGTTCGCTATTTGAAACAAATGCTAACCACATTTGATGGTGATATTACCAAAGCAGTAGCTGCCTATAACGCTGGACCGCAAGCAGTAAAGAACTATAATGGTGTTCCGCCCTACAGTGAAACACGTAACTATGTAGCTAAGGTACTATCTTTAGCTAAGTAGAGGAGTCTATAATAAATTATGGCTGAAAAACCTAAAACTACTGCTGAAAAACCTAAAAAGGCAGCCGCAGTGGAGTCGCAGGTAACCTCGGAACCAGAGGTACCTAAATCAAAATTTAGTACAATTTTTAAAGTGCTATCTATCTTTTTAGTTTTGTGTATTTTGATAGCTATAGGTTTTGCAGCCGGAGTTTATCTAAAACTCATTGATGTAGAAAAAATCGCCCGGGATGCAAACTTAGCGCAATACCCGGTGGTTGCTCGGTTCTTGCCTAAAACAAATTTCGAGCCGGTAGACCTGGAAGAAGAGATTACTCCGACTCATCCGGCGTTGCTAATTGAGCCAAAACAAGTGCAGCCGCCACTGACTTCGCTGTTACCTAATTCTCAACCAACAGGACCTAATGTTATTACCAAGGAAGAGCTTGAAAAACAGGCCAAAATTAAACAAAAAGAAGAAACCAAGCGTGTTTCTAAATTGGCCAGACTGTATGGAGGAATGAAACCAGAGGCAGCAGTAGCGATTATGAAAGATCTGGATGATCCTACAGTTATTGCTATTTTTGGAAAAATGGAAGAAGAGCAGGTTTCCAAGCTACTGGCATTATTTGACTCAGCTCGTGCTGCCCGCATAACTCAGGATATGCTTAGAGGACAACCCCAAGTAGTGCCTAAGTTATAGCGTGATATAGCAAAAAAAGCAAAAGACGGAAGGGAGGTGAAAAGATGAATATAGCGCTTAATTTATTGCCAACTCAGTCAAAAACAGCTCAGGCGACAGCTAGCAAAAGTTCGAGTAGCAGCACAAAAAGTCAATCGAAGACTAGCTTTAGCGATACACTGAATAAAGCTGTTTCTCAGTCTAACGAAGCAACGGTCAATGAGCAGGAACAAATTTCAGCCGGGGATTCAAAGGATTCTACGCTAACAAACAATGTTGATAAGAAAACCAATGCAACGACTAACCAAGAACCAACAGCTACTGACACTGCTGAGAGTGTAGAGGGCGATAATACTTCGCATGACGAAAGCAACTTGTTGACTCAGGATGTGTTAACAAACCTTGCCAATGCTGCATTAGCTGCTCAAATACCTCTTGCCATACCAGTTGCAAGCACAGCAAACACAGCGAATGCAGTAAACACAGTGAATGCTACTGCACCACCGGTGGTTCCAGTACAACAACCTACTGTTGCTATATCTACAGCAGAGACTATATCTAAGTTTGTACAAGCAGAGACCGCAGCTGCTTCAGTAAGTGATTCTGGCAGTAATAATCAAAGTAATCAGAAGCAAAATGCGGTGACTAACCTAGTCCAAGCCGGGCAAGCAGCTCCTGAGATGCTGAATAAGCTAGCTGGAAGTGTTACAGACGTAGTGTCAAGTAATACGTCAGAGCAAGTAAATTCAACGCAACCATCAGTAGATACGGTAAATATACAAAACCAAGCTGTAAAGGTTGAAGGTGATCAAAATCCTAATGCCACATTGTTGTCGCAAGTGACTGTAAGCAGGCAAGAGCAGCCAACAGCGAAGGTAGGAACTGTTCAAAACCCGAGTGGAGCAGCTTTAGCGCAGCAGGCCGTTGCTACCCAGAGCCAAACAGTAAAAGCAGAAGCTATCACTACGGCAAATAGCATGACTACTGCACAGGAACTGCAGCCTAGTGAGCAAGAGCAAGCTCCCATAGCGGCAATTGAAGCTAATCAACAACAAAGTTCTTTACGTTCAAACCTTAGCGGTGAACAACAAGGTGAGGGACTAACTGATACGGGTACTCTGAAAGTTGCTCAGGATATACCTAACAAGGGGGTAGAAGTAACAAATTCTACTACATTTGCTCAAAATTTAGAGGCTACATTGGTTTCCTCTGGTGGTGCCACTTTGTCAGCAAAACCTACTGAAATCCAAGCCCAAGCAACTCCTGATGTATATCAAGTGGTGGATCAAATTGTTGAGCAGGCAAAAATTATTACCAAACAGCAGAACACGGAAATGATTATGCAGCTCAAACCGGAGCATCTTGGTGAGCTTACCCTCAAGGTTGCTGTTGAAAATGGCGTGGTAAATGCCAGCTTCCATTCCAACAATCCAGAAGTGCGCAGTTTGATTGAGGCTTCTTTGCCACAACTCAAACAAGAATTAGCCAATACCGGACTTAAGGTGGATAATGTTAGTGTGTATGCCGGTCTCAGTCAATTCCAGCCTAACCATGGGCAAGACAAAAATCAGCAGCAGCAATTAATGAAGTTTACTAACAAAAAGTCTGCCGATGATTTTGTTGAAGCTGTGGAAGGCGAATTGGCAGGCGGTAGCCTACCAGGAGTTGGCTCGCAATCAGGTGTAGATTATCGTATTTAAAAAAAGGAGGTGCCAATATGGCTAATGCAATTCCAGGTATTACGCAAACTCCATCCACTAATGAGACTAAGAAAAAAACAGACTCTACTGACCTTGGTAAGGATGAGTTTCTAAAACTGTTGCTTACGCAATTGCAGTATCAGGATCCGTTGAACCCGATGGAGGATAAAGATTTTATTGCGCAAATGGCGCAGTTTACCAGTCTGGAGCAAATGAAGAATCTGAATACTTCCATGCAGATGACCCAAGCCAGCAATATGATTGGTTCTAAAGTTTTCTGGACTGACAGTTCTACTGCTAAGGAAATGTCAGGGGTTGTTTCAAGCGTCCGGGTAGTCAGCGGTGAACCCAAACTGGTAGTTGGCAATACGTCCGTTGAACTAAGCAAAGTAACGGCAGTTGAGGCTACGACGCAGACAACTAATCATGCTTCCACGCGAGTGGCAGAAGCTATGGTAGAAGCTAGTAGTATGATTGGCATGAAGGTTACCTGGACTGACAGCACTACCGCTAAACCAATATCCGGAATTGTTTTAAGTGCAAAGGTAGTTGATGGTGAAGCAAAATTGTTAATTGGTGATACTTTCATTGATATGAACAAAGTAACGGCAGTTGAGTATCCGCCGCATGCAACCAGTAATGGCTGATAATCGTATCTATACTACCTACCAGCCGTTAGCGCCGGTTATTTCGCCAAATCAATCAACTACTGCAACCCAAACAGGTTCTGCCAATAAAGCAACCACCGGTTCCAGTTTTAATCAGTTGTTGCAACAGGAAATATCAGGGGTTAAATTTTCCCAACATGCCCTGCAACGCTTACATAGCCGAAATATTCACCTTGACAGTTCGCAATTAGATAAGCTAGGGCAAGCGGTTGAGAAGGCGGCACAAAAAGGTGCCAAAGAGTCGCTTATCCTAATGAACGACAGCTTGGCATTTGTCGTCAGTGTCAAAAACAAGACTGTCATAACGGCTATGGACGGTGCCACTATTAAAGATAATGTTTTTACCAATATTGATAGTGCCGTGATTATTTAGGGCTGGACCTCTTGAGGAAGCCCGTAATACTGCTGAATGACTGAGGCAGTCAATAATACTAGAAATAATACTAGAGAGATATATATAATAAAATAGGAGGTCACTTTACCTATGATGCGTTCACTATTTTCCGGTGTAGCCGGTCTGAAAAACCACCAGACCCGTATGGACGTTATTGGCAATAACATTGCTAACGTAAATACCGCTGGTTTTAAAGCAAGCAGAGTTAACTTTCAGGATATTTTGAGCCAAAACATGCAAGGAGCATCTGCTGCTCAAGGCAATCGCGGCGGTACTAACCCTAAGCAGATTGGTCTTGGTATGGGCGTTGCTAGTATAGATACCATCTTTACTGATGGTAGCTATCAGACTACCGGCAAGCAGACCGACCTATCGATCCAGGGTCAGGGTTTCTTCATTGTACAAGATGGACCCAATCAATACTATACAAGAGCAGGTAATTTCGACTTTGATGTACAAGGTAATTATCTGGTGCCAGGTACCGGCTTAAAGGTAGTGGGCTGGATGGCAGACGCTAACGGTGTGATTAATGCTAGTGGTGCAACTACCAATATAAAAGTTCCTGTTGGCTCTACCATGCCTGCTAAAGCTACTACGATGTATGATTTTATTAATAACCTTTCGGCTGATGCAGAAATAGGAAAGATTGCCACATCATCAGTTGATGTATATGATAGTCTGGGCAATGCGCATTCAGTAAGTACTACTTTTGTAAAAGTAGCCAATAATAAATGGCTTTCAACCTCAAAAGTTACAGATGGAACGATTACTGGTGGACCAGTTGCTGGTGGTGCAATTAATGAAATTGAATTTGATAATGAAGGGAAATATGTTAGTACTAAAACTGTAGCGGCTGCTACCCTGCCAACTGCAGGAATTAATATTAACAATCTCCAACTTAATAACGATCTTAATTCGAAATCGACTGCGTATCATACAGTTTTAGACAGTAACGGTGTAGCACACACTTTTAAAATGACCTTTACAAATACTCAACAGGACAGTGCAGCACCTACTGATGGAAAGTGGGATTATACCATTACCGATCTTAGTGATTCAACAGCTTCTGCAGCCAAAGGTACTGTTACTTGGCCTCATGGTACTGGGCCTTATACTTTTTCAGCTCCGGCGCCAGCTATCAGCTATAAAGAAGGCGGCATAACCCGTACGGTAACTATGACCTTTGGGGGAGCTCAAGTAGCTCCAGGTGCTGGTACATTTGTTGGCAGTAGTGCAGCTACTTATACGGCGGGTGGAACAGCAGGGTCACTGGCGATAACTCCTACTGGCGGAGCTAATGCTATGGCAATTAATATGAACTATAATTCTCTGACCCAATATGGTGGTGAATCTACACTTAGGGCTACCAACGGCGATGGTTACGCAGCAGGCACACTGGATCTTGCTAAGTTAACTATTGACCAGAGTGGAGTCATTGTTGGTGGTTTTACAAATGGTAGAACCCAGAATCTTGGACAGGTAGCTCTAGCTGTATTCAATAATCCGGGCGGTTTAAGCAAAGTAGGGGATAGTTTATATGCTAAGTCAAACAACTCAGGGGATGCTCAGATTGGTACAGGCGGTTCAGGGGGACGAGGTACTTTTACCGCAGGGACATTAGAAATGTCTAACGTCGATTTAGCTCAGCAGTTCAGTGATATGATTATTACTCAGCGTGGTTTCCAGGCTAACTCCAAAATCATTACCACAACTGATGAAATGCTGGAGCAATTAGCTAATCTGAAACGGTAATGTTAATTAGAGGTAGCGGGGGGAATTCCTCCCTTCCGCTGCCTATTTTTACCCTAACAGAAAGTATAACTTTCTTAAAAACAGGATAAGGGCAACATCGACTTCCGCTTTCGCCAAAGGCTCGGCGCAAGCCGTGTTTTCTTTAGGAAGAAAAGTAAATAGTAAAGGGAGAATTTGCATGATAAAGGTTACCAAACTCAAATCACAGAACCGTGATTTTGTGATTAATGCCGAATTGATTGAAACTATGGAAGAGACACCAGATACTGTTATTACGTTAACCAGTGGAAAAAAAATCATTGTCGAAGAATCTATGGACGAGATAGTCCGTATGGTGATGGATTATCGGCGGGCATTATTTAGAAATATGCGTTAATGCTGAAATGCCTTGCGATTATCTAATTAATAAGTGATACATTTTACACTGAGGGAGGTGCGCCAGTGGCTGAAGAGGAAAAACCCAAGAAGATGTCAATGATGGTTATTATTATTTTAATTGTTGTGGGCTTAATTTTGGCCGGTGGTATTTCGTATTTAATTGCAACAAGAGTTGTGACAGATCAAACTGTGGAGAAAAAGTCTGCTCAGCATGAGCCTGGACAGTTTATAAAGCTAGGTGATGCCAAAGATGGATTAATTTTGAATATTGGCGGTGTAAATAGTGGCCGCTATCTAAAAATTGGCGTTATTGTAGAAATTAAACCAGGCAAAAATGCAGCGCCCAAGGAAGGGAAAATGCCGTCACCCGAAGAAATAAAGATATTGGATACTGCTATTTACGTTTTGCGTTCGCAAAAGATTGAAGACTTTGACCCATCTAAGCAAGAGCAATTAAAAGAACTGTTAAAAAATGAAATTAATACAACACTTGGTGAAGACAGAGTGTATGATATTTACATTACCAATTTTGTTTTACAGTAGCTTTGCGATTAGTCTTCTAGTATAATGAAATGAATAGTGGTTAATTAGTTTTGGCATTACTTTCTTTATGAAAGGAGGGTGAGGATTGGCAGGACCCGATGTATTATCACAATCTGAAATTGATGAACTATTGTCAGCTTTATCTACCGGCGTTGTAACTGCTGAAGAGATAAAAACCGAGGAAAAGCAGCGGAAAATCAAAATATATGATTTTAGACGCCCAGATAAGTTTTCTAAGGATCAAATTCGTACTATTTATATGATGCACGAGAACTTTGCGCGTTTGCTTAATACGTACCTGTCGGCGCATCTTCGGACACTCATTCATATTGATGTTGCTTCTGTTGACCAACTAACCTATGAAGAGTTTATCCGGTCAATGCCAAACCCCAGTGTAATTAGTATTTTTCAGATGAGACCTCTTAAAGGCAACGCAATATTAGAGATAAATCCTAATATTGTACTTGCCATTATTGATCGCTTATTTGGTGGTCCGGGCTTGCCACCGGCAAAACCACGTGCTTTGACTGATATTGAGGAAGCGATTATCCGGAAAGTAATTAATAAAGCCATGGATAATATGCAAGAAGCCTGGAAACAGGTTGTGGCGATTGAGCCACGCATGGAGGCATTAGAGACCAATCCGCAGTTTACTCAAATTGTTCCACCTAATGATATGGTAGTGCTCATTACCCTGCAAGCTAAGATTGGCCAAGCGGAAGGATTAATGAATATCTGTATTCCGTATTTGGTGCTTGAACCGATTATGTCCAAATTGACAACTACATTCTGGGTTTCGTCAGCAACTGCTAAACAAGAATCACCGGAAACCCTAAATGTGCTAAAACGAAAGCTTGAAAAAACATTTATTCCGCTTATTGTTGAACTTGGACGGGCTACTGTTACTGTCCATGAGCTTTTGGACTTAGGAGTTGGCGATGTGTTGCAACTCGAAACCAAAGCGGAAAATGACTTAAGTATTATTATTGGTAACAAAGAAAAATTTAAGTGTAAACCGGGGCTTATTTCGAATAAAAATGCAGTACAAATAACCCAAGTAATTTCCCAAGGAGATGATAATAATGAGTGATGGATTCCTGTCCCAGGAAGAAATAGACGCTTTACTAAGAGGCGAACCGGTTGCAGCCTCGCCATCTCCGGCTGGGCAAGATTTATCCGATATTGAAAAAGATGCTTTAGGTGAAATTGGTAATATCTCTATGGGTACTGCCGCCACTACACTGTCAGTACTGTTAGGAAGACGAGTATCAATTACAACACCGAAGGTTTCGATATCCACCTTAAATGAGGTTAAACGTCAATATCCATTGCCGTATTTGGTTATTGAGGTGGGGTATACAACAGGCTTGCTTGGTACCAACATTCTAGCGGTACGAGAGCAAGATGCCTTGATTATTGCTGACTTAATGATGGGTGGCGATGGTTCAAATCCGCCTTCAGAACTTAATGAACTCTATATGAGTGCTGTCAGTGAATCTATGAATCAGATGATGGGTTCAACGGCAACTTCCATATCGACTATGTTTAAGAAAAAAGTAGATATTGCTCCACCCAAAGTCAATTTGCTGGATTTTGCAGTTGATCCTGATATTGATAGCATTGTTTCTGGTGATGATGCGTTAGTACGTGTGTCTTTCCGTATGGAAGTGGAAGATCTGATTGATAGTGAGCTTATGCAGATTTTACCACTTAATATCGCAAGAGACATGGTCGAAAATCTCTTAAACGCCGTGCAAAAGCCGGCGGCAGCTCCGCAGCCTGAACCTCCTAAACCAGCGGTAGCGGCAGCTCCACCCCAACCTGCACCTGTGTATGCAGAACCAGCTCCACAGCCTAAACCGCAACCGATGCAAAATGTTGCAGTTCAGCCTGTTCAATTTGCTCCGTTAAAACCTGCTGGTATGCCTGGTGTTGATACCAATATTGGCCTTATTATGGATGTTCCGCTGCAGATTACTGTTGAACTTGGGAGGACTCGCAAACTAATACGTGATATACTTGAATTAACACCAGGCTCTGTTGTTGAACTGGACAAACTTGCTGGCGAGCCAGTAGACATTCTAGTTAACGGTAAACTAATCGCCAAGGGTGAAGTTGTAGTAATTGATGAGAACTTTGGTGTGCGGATTACAGATATAATTACTCCATTGGAAAGGGCTAGCCATCTTCAGTAGTAATTCCAAATTTTATTTGAGATAGGGGAGAATATGTAATGGCCATTAAAGTTTTAATTGTAGATGATGCTGCTTTTATGAGAATGATGATTAAAGATATTTTATCAAAAAATGGTTACGAAATTGTTGGAGAAGCTGAGAATGGTCTCAAAGCGGTGGAAAAATGGCAGGAGCTTAAACCTGATTTGACTACGATGGATATCACCATGCCCGAAATGGATGGAATTTCTGCCGTAAAAGAAATTAAAAAAGTTGATCCTAGTGCAAAAATTATAATGTGTAGTGCAATGGGACAGCAAGCTATGGTTATTGAAGCAATTCAATCAGGTGCTCGCGATTTTATTGTTAAGCCGTTTCAACCTGATCGTGTTTTAGAAGCTGTCCGCAAAGCGGTAGGCTAGTTAGGTAACTTAATAAATGTTTAATAATCTGCGCGTTAACGGTCGTATCCTAATTGTGCTTGGCTGTTTATCCTTATTTGCAGGACGGGTGTTGGCTGCTGCGGAAACGGGCGAATATTTGAAGTATCAGGAACCACAGCCAGCAACTTCATCCTGGCTTGCAACCAGTGGATATATTGTATCTTTACTATTAACTTTTTTGTTAGTTCTCGGTCTTGCGTATCTAACTTCGCGTTTTTTAGGAAAAAAAATGACTAGTGGGGGAGGCCTTGGTAGCGGTAAGGTTTATGCTACATTGTCACTAGGACCTAACCGGGCTGTATATGTAATAGAAATAGCTGGTAAATTTATGGTATTAGGAGTAACTGAGCAAAATATTACTATGCTTACTGAGATTAACTCGTTAACCGATATTGAGCAGCTTAAGGC
>JAEZVB010000069.1 GCA_023443285.1 Bacillota bacterium | reverse complement strand
GTATAGGGTACGGGGTTATATAAGTAAAATTCAAACTAACTATGGCTAGGTATCAAAGAAATTTATGAGAATATTTGTAACATGCGCAATAATGGTATTTGTCTGGGTCTGTAGATGAATTATCTTTACTCTTGAGACAGAATGACGGTGGGGAAATCAATTTCTTTAACAAAATTAACAAAGGCACTAACCACATTCATTTCGAGCATTTCTGAATGATAGAGCATTCGTGTCCGACGTAGCAAAGGTTGTTTATCTTTATCAGTTAAGATAATTTTGTGTAGGCTAGTAACATTATTTACAATCATTGAGGGCATAATGCCATACCCCAAACCGTTTACCACCATTTCCTTACAAGTGGAAAGTTTATCTACATCCATGCTAATCGAGGGCGGTTTACTAAAGTTCTCCCGCCACCATTTATCAATCATCGCTTTAATGAGGGAATCTGTTTGATAGTTAATTCGCGGCAGTTTGGGTAGTTGTTCCAGAGAGATCTCGCTGGTTGATGCAATACAGATAGGTTCTTCAAAGAGCAGATGTTGTTGGCCTTCCCAACCGTAGTCTGAACTGACGAAACCAACATGGATGTCTTGATTATGTACTAAATTAAAGATATCTCGACTCCAGGTCGTTGTTACTTTAAATTCTACAAGGGGGAACTCTTTTTTAAACAATTTGAGCAGTCGGGGTAACATGTACATAGTAATATAGCTGGAAGCACCCAAGCGCAGTGTTCCGGCTACCGTAGTACTCATATCGGTTACGCGCTCTTTAATAGTACGCAAGCTGGCAAGCATCTCTGTTGCAGATTTTGCCAAGTATTCGCCTTGTGGCGTAAAGTGGACACCCTTGCTTGTGCGATGGACAATTTTGATGCCAAAATATCCTTCGATATATCTAAGACGTGCCGTTAATGCCGGTTGGGAGATAAATAGAGCTTGGGCAGTTTTAGTGATACTCTTTTGCTCGAACAAATACTGTAGAATGAGCCAGTCTCGTTCTTCCATCAAAAATACCTCCGAGAATTTATCAGTTGCATATATCTTACGCCAAAGGCACTCGAGTTTCCTTGTTTAGGGCTAAAATTCATTGCTATACAAGTTTATTATGGCCTGCAATCGCGTATATGTATTTGTTGTTCTTTCAGAATATTAGTTATAATAGGCAAAAGTCAGATAATCAAAATGGGGGAGGACTTATTATGACTACATTGCTGAAACCGGCGCAAGCCGGCAGCGTAGAATCAAGTGATATCCTTATTATGATTGCTCCTGCAAAGCCAGGAGCTGGTATAAAAGTTGAGTTAGTGAGTCCGACCATGCAGCAATTCGGTGAGCAGATCACAAATGTAATTATCCAAACACTTATGCTGCAAGGTGTTCAGGACGCAACTGTTCACGCTAATGACAAAGGTGCATTAGATTTTACAATTGAAGCCCGAGTACTAACCGCAATCAACCGGGCGCGTAGCTAGGGAGGGAAAAATATGGAGAAGAAATTGCGTCGAGCCATGATGTTTATGCCAGGCAACAATCCGGCAATGCTGCAAAATGCCGGTATTTATGGGGCCGACACCGTAATATTTGACCTGGAAGATGCTGTGGCGATTAGTGAAAAAGATGCTGCCCGCCAGCTTGTGCATAATGCCATTAAAACTATTAAATACCCCTGCGAGGTTGCCATACGCATTAACCACATTCTGACACCCTATGGTATAGATGATTTAAAAGTGGTATTGGCCGCTAAGCCCGATTTAATTCGTCTGCCTAAGGCCGAATCGCCTGAGGAGATTGCCAAAGTTGACGCAATTATCGGCGAAGCTGAAGAGCGCTATGGTTTTGCTGCTGGTTCGATTAATATGATGGCTGCTATTGAAACAGCCAAGGGACTGAGGAGTGCATACGAGATTGCTACCGCCAGTCCGCGCATGGTCGCGCTTGCCATTGGGGGTGAGGATTTCATTGCTGATCTTAAGACGACACGCAGCAAAGATGGTAAGGAATTATATGTAGCTAGATCGCAGCTTTTACTAGCAGCTCGTGCTGCCGGTATTGATGCTATAGATACCGTGTTTTCCGACATTAATGATGAAGAAACATTTATAGCAGAAGTCAATATGATTAAGCAGCTTGGTTTTGATGGCAAATCTGTTATTAATCCTCGCCAAGTCAGAATTGTCAAACAAATCTTCATGCCAAGTGACAAAGAAATTGCGCATGCCGAACGGGTAATCACAGCCTACAAGGCAGCGATTGAACGAAATTCGGGCGTAATTAACTTGGACGGCAAGATGATTGACACACCGATGGTGCTTAGGGCAGAACGAGTACTGGCCTATGCCAAGTCGACTAAAAAGTAACAGGAGGTTTACACATGATAAATGCAGCTGGAAGAATCATTCCGGATCAAATATCGGGATTTGGTAAAATTCGTCCTTATTGTGGGCCGTTTGCTACAACTCCTGAAGGGCGACTTGCAGGTCCCAAGATTCGTCTTAACCTGCCACGGTCTGAAAAACTAGTCAAATCAATCGACCAAGCCATTGAAGCTACTGGGTTGAAAGATGGTATGACAATTTCTTTCCATCATCATTTTCGCAATGGTGACTATATTTTAAATCAGGTTGTTGCGGCTATTGCTAAAAAAGGTATAAAAGGACTAACGCTGGCACCAAGTTCGCTAAGTGATATTAATGAAGCAATTATTCCATTTATTGAACAAGGGGTAATTACTGCTATTGAAACTAGCGGTGGTCGTGGTAAGTTGGGTAAACTCATGACTTCCGGCACACTTGTTAAGCCTACCCTGATCAGATCCCATGGTGGTAGGGCACGTGCGATTGAAGCCGGAGAGCTTACCATTGATGTAGCCTTTATTGGGGCGCCCTGTTGTGACCGCTATGGGAATATGAATGGCATTCAGGGACCGTCGGCCTGTGGTTCCATGGGTTATGCCATGGTGGACGCTGCTTATGCCGATAAAGTTGTGGCGATCACTGATAATCTTGTTTCCTATCCGGTGCACCCTATCAGTATTCCCCAGACCCAAGTAGATTTTATTGTGGTACTTGAGAGTATTGGCGATCCTAGAGGTATTGCTTCTGGTGCTCTTAGAATTAGTAGGGATCCCCGCGAACTTTTGATTGCCGAATATGCTACCGGCGTTATCGAGCATTCGGGTTACTTTAAAGACGGCTGGTCCCTGCAATTAGGCAGTGGTGGTGCATCTTTAGCAGCCGCTAAATTTATAAAAGACAAGATGCTGGCTCAAGGTATTACGGCTAGTTTTGGTGTAGGTGGCATTACTGCTCCTTTTGTTGACATGTTAGAACAAGGCTTGATAAAAACGGTATTTGATGTACAGGATTTTGATATTCCTTCCATTGAATCTTTGAAAAATAATCCCAACCATTTGGAAATGTCGGCATCTTACTATGCTAATCCTCATAATGGTGGGCCGATTGTAAATAATCTTGATGTAGTGATATTAAGTGCTACTGAGGTTGATGTCGATTTTAATATCAATGTTATCACTGATTCCAATGGTATTATTATGGGAGCATCCGGTGGACATTCTGACACCGCGGCCGGTGCGAATTTAGCCATTGTAGTTGCGCCGCTTTTACGTGGTCGGCTGCCGATGGTTCTTGACAAGGTAAATACCATTGTTACTCCGGGTGAAACGGTTGATGTTATTGTAACAGAACGCGGTATCGCGATTAACCCGCGCCGGACTGATCTAATCGATAGGTTGAAGGATACGGCATTGCCTATCATGAGTATTCAGGATTTGCAGAAAATGGCATATGATATGACCGGAAAGCCTAAGCCTATTGCAGTAACTGATGAAGTTGTTGCTGTAGTTGAATATCGTGATGGCACAATTATTGATGTGGTACGTAAACCGGTATAGGGATGTTGGGCATCACGTGGCTATAGAATTTTAATTTTGGCAATAACTGTGGTAAAATTGGTGGAGAATTTTGAGGGGAGATGGGCAGTTGCAGCAAGTAACTTTAACAGATGTGTTAGAAGCCAAAGAACGACTGGCTTTTCTGCAAGCTGAATTACGCCATACCTATAAAATGCCAATTGTCAGTATTACCACCAATATACCAGGGGCAGTCAAGGATAGCCCGGAAAGCCGAGGTCTATTGCGGGCGGCAGTTGACAAGCTGCGTGTCATGGCGGTAGAACAAGGTTTTGTTATTGCGGAAGAGCGGTTTTTATATCAACTAACAGGACCGGTTGCCGTACTGGCTGTTAACGGTGACCCGGACAAGCTAAAGTTCGCTTGCATTGCTATTGAAGAGTTAGGCTATCATGCCAGACTGTTTGATTTGGATGTTTTTGATGCTGACGGCAGACAGATTTCCCGGCGCGGCCTCGGACGCAATGAACGTACTTGCTTTTTGTGCGAACAACCGGCGGTCTTGTGTCGGCGCTTAGGCACCCATGACAGTCAGGACATCTTAAATAATGTTCAGGAGCGCCTGACATCATTTGCTGCTGCGGCTACGAATCCCTGGACGGGAGCTATTTGGGATATTGGCTCCTGGGCTGTGGAGGCTATGCTGATGGAAGCTGCCTGTACACCGGCACCTGGCTTGGTAGATCGCGATAATTCCGGGGCTCATCAAGATATGGACTTTTTTTCATTTTTGATGAGCAGCAGTACCCTTGCGGGTACGATGTTTCGCTGTGCTGCTGCCGGTTATTATCATCAAGGCCTGCTCACAGATCTATTGCCGGTGCTACGTTATATCGGTAAAGACGGTGAACATCAGATGCTGCAGGCTACCGGCGGGGTTAATACCCAAAAGGGTCTGGTGTTTTTATTGGGTATTCTTACTGCGGCGGCTGCTTACTGCTTAAAACAATCGCACAATGTTACCGCTGCTCAAATTCTTGACGCAGTAGCTGCCATGACAAACGGAATTGTCGCGCGTGAACTTGCGCCGCTTGCATTAAAGCAAGCAGCGACAAAACTGACTGCGGGCGAAAGACTGTATCTGCAATATGGTGTAACTGGCATCCGGGGTGAAAGCGAAGCGGGTATACCTAGTGTCAGAAACTGCGCTCTGCCAGTATTGACCGAAGCTTTAAGACACGGTTTATCACTCAATGATGCGTTGGTGCATACTCTCTTGCACTTGATGACAACTGTTCAGGATACCACTATATTACACCGCCACGGCATGGATACTTTGCTTGAGGTCCAAAGTCAGGCCAAGGCCATCGTGGCGCAGGGCGGTATGTTGACAGAGGTTGGTAGAGCCCAGATTATTGAGCTTGATAAAACTTTTATAGAACGTAACATTAGCCCAGGTGGTGTTGCTGATTTACTAGCAGCCACGTATTTCTTATACATTGTTGAAACTAAAAATAAAATATGCTGATAGGGAAGGAGCCAAATTATGACTACTAACCAACCTGTGAAAATTATGGAGACAGTACTTCGTGACGGCCACCAATCACTTGCCGCTACACGTATGCGAATTACGGATATGATACCTGTTCTGGAACAAATGGACAGTATTGGTTTTCATGCTATTGAAGCTTGGGGTGGAGCTACCTTTGACAGCTGTTTGCGTTTTCTTGATGAAGATCCGTGGGAGCGACTTCGTACACTGAAAAAGTATCTTAAAAAAACTCCGATTCAAATGCTTTTACGCGGACAGAATGTGCTTGGCTACAATCATTATGCTGATGATGTTGTGCGCGAATTTGTTAATAGAGCTGTTGATAATGGGGTAAGCAACATCCGGATTTTTGATGCTTTAAATGATGTACGCAATCTGGAAGTGGCTATGAAGGCAGCAAAAGCAGCCGGCGCCCATGTACAAGGGGCATTTGTGTATACTATCAGCCCTTATCATAATCAGGACAGCTTTCTTAAGGTTGCCAAGGACTTGGTGTCACTTGGGGCTGACTCAATCTGCATTAAAGATATGTCAGGCTTGTTGGCGCCATACGCCGCATACGATTTGGTCAAGGCGCTTAAGGCCGATATCAACATTCCGATACAACTACATACGCACTATACCAGTGGTATGGCATCGATGACTTACCTCAAGGCGATTGAAGCCGGCATAGATATCATTGACTGTGCCTTGTCACCTTTTGCGCTGGGTACTTCACAGCCGGCTACTGAGGCTATTATTGCCGCCCTTGAAGGAACAGCGCGTGATTGTGGTATTAAAAAGGAACAATTGTTTCCGATTGCCGACCACTTCCGAGCAGTGAAAAAAGCGTTGGCGCAAGATTTCAACCTTAATACGGCCATTGACATTGATACCAAAGTGCTGTCTTTCCAGATTCCGGGAGGCATGTTGTCCAACCTGTTGAATCAAATGAAGGAACAGGGCATGGCTGATAAATACCCGGATCTTTTGGAAGAGATGCCCCGGGTACGGGCCGAACTCGGCTATCCGCCGCTGGTTACACCAACCAGCCAGATAACTGGCTCTATGGCTGCGTTTAATGTAATGCTAGGACGCTATAAAGTGGTGCCTAGAGAAATTAAAGATATTGTTCGCGGTAAGTATGGTCGTACCCCGGCTCCCATTGACCCTGAGTTTAGGCAAATGATTGTCGGCGATGAGCCGGTCATTACCCATCGGCCGGCAGATGACATTGCGCCGCAAATGGATGCGTTGCGTCAGGAGCTTGGCGAAAAGGGCTATGGTAATGCATCAACTGAGGATGTTTTGTCCTATGCGTTATTCCCTGAAGTAGCGCTAGACTTCTTTAGCAAACATAGGCAATAAAAAATAGTGAGCAGCACGGTGTACTTTATACCGTGCTGCTTTTTTGAGTAACGATCGATGTAGAAGTTGGCGTTATCTATAAAAGTTGCGGGAGAACGGGGTTGTCAATAGAGCGGGCTTTATTTTTAGCATATAATATGTTACAATTAACCTTTGTAATAGATTTTAGGAAAGATAGGTATAAACAATGATTAGTACAAATAACCTGACTCTGCAATTTGGCAAACGCATTTTGTTCAAGGATGTTAATATAAAGTTTACGCCAGGAAATTGCTATGGTCTTATTGGCGCCAACGGTACAGGAAAATCAACTTTTTTAAAGGTGCTTTCCGGTGAGGTTGAGGCGACTTCCGGTGATGTGGCTATTACTCCTGGGGAACGACTTGCCGTACTTAAACAAAATCACTATGAATTTGATGAGTTTGATGTATTAAAAACAGTTATCATGGGTCATGCCCGTTTGTATGCCATTATGGAAGAAAAAGATGCCCTGTATGCCAAACCAGATTTTTCGGATGAAGACGGTATTCGGGTATCTGAACTTGAATGTGAATTTGCCGAATTAAACGGCTGGGATGCCGAAACCGAAGCGGCAAAGCTCTTGAATGGCTTGGGAATAACCGAAGGACTTCATTACCTTAAGATGGGAGAAATCAGCGGTAATGAAAAAGTAAGGGTGCTGCTGGCGCAAGCCTTATTTGGCAGCCCGGATATTCTGCTGCTGGACGAACCTACCAACCATTTGGATATTGATTCGATTAGCTGGCTGGAAGATTTTTTGGCCGACTTCCCCAATACGGTTATTGTGGTGTCCCATGACCGCCACTTCTTAAACCAGGTTTGTACGCATATTGCCGATATCGACTTTCAGAATATCCAACTCTATGTTGGAAACTATGATTTTTGGTTAGAATCAAGTCAGCTCGCTTTGCAATTGGCTAAAGAGGCCAACAAGAAGAAAGAAGAAAAGATTAAAGATCTGCAAAACTTCATCCAACGGTTTAGTGCTAACGCGTCTAAATCTAAGCAAGCCACTTCCCGTAAGAAGCTATTGGAAAAAATCAGCCTTGATGATATTAAACCTTCGTCCCGTAAATATCCCTATATCGCTTTCAAACCTGACCGTGAAGCCGGCGATCAATTGCTGACAGTGGATAGTATCAGCAAAAAAGTGGAAGAGGAACAACTTCTTAAGGACATTAGTTTTACCGTTACCAAAGGGGATAAGATTGCTTTTGTCGGTCCGGAAGGAATAGCGAAAACAATTCTCTTTAAGATACTAATGGGAGAGATGGAAGCAGACAGCGGTTCCTTCAAATGGGGGGTAACTACAAGTCAAGCGTACTTTCCTAAAGATAACTCCGAGTATTTTGATGGTGTAGAGTTAAATCTGGTTGATTGGCTTCGCCAGTTTTCCCGTGACCAGGAAGAATCATTTATTAGAGGCTTTTTGGGACGAATGTTATTTTCCGGTGAGGAAAGCTTGAAAGAAGCAAGTGTACTGTCTGGTGGTGAGAAGGTTCGCTGTATGCTGGCAAGAATGATGTTAAGCGGCGCCAATGTTTTGCTCCTAGATGAGCCGACAAACCACTTGGATTTAGAGTCAATTACTTCTCTGAATAATGGCCTGATTAATTATGAAGGTACACTTTTATTTGTTTCGCATGACCATCAGTTTATTCAGACAATCGCCAATCGCATTATCGAAATTACACCAAACGGTATGATTGATCGCCGTATGCCATATGATGAATATCTAGAGAATGCCGAAGTAAAAAAACAATTAGCGGCATTGTACGGGAAATAGAAGTAATTGAAGTTAAAAAAGAGATTGCTATACTGTTGCTTGCCATGACTTAGGTTCACCTTTGTCATCAAGCGCCAGTGTAGCAATCTTTTTCGTTACTAGCAGAAACAATCGTTTTTTCGTTACCCCATATTCATTTCGCCAGGACCGCCCTTGGTCCAAATAGTGACAAGGACTTGACCGTCTTGCCTAAACGCGCGGATGAGTTCGCAGTGCCGCAAAATGGCAAAGTTTTTCTCTAGTTGCAGGCGAGATAAGCCGAGCTTATCCATGATTTGGGCATGCGTAACCGGACCCTCCGACTCAACATAGTTATAGATGTTTTTTTGCAAATCAGTCAAGCCATCAGTGCCTTCCTGTCCGGCTGCTTTACGGGCAGATTTAGCGGCGTGAACCGCAGCAACATCACAACTTCGTGGGGGTTCAAGCATTTCGACAAAACAATCTTCACACAGGGTTTGTCCCCGGTGGTTAACCTCTTCACCAGACGGAATCTCGGAATTGCATTTTTGACAAAGCATTACTATCATCCTCCCGGAATATTTTTGCATGTAGTGAACGGTTTCTTTTATTATAACTTTGTTCACTTAGCCGGGCAACTAGGAAAAACGGAATACTCTTCTGGATTTGCCAATCGGTTATCTGTTGGCGCGTGTACTAATTGTATAGATAAAATGGTCGCCGGAAACTAATAATAATCTAATAGAATATTTGATTATTATAGGAGAAGGAAATCTATTATGATTTTAAAGACATTTGAAAATTTAACAATTGAAAAGGTGCAACGTTCTGATTTAGACCAACTGGAAAAATTATTTGCTACCGCTTTTGCTGACGAAGTTGATCTTCAACAGATAAAGCGCCGTATCCATCGGGCTCGGCAGTTTTATTTTATTTTACAGCCATTAAGCAAATTTTCGGTATGGATCAAAAACCATTTCAATGTGTATGTAATAAAAATTGCCGGGCAGGTAGTGGGATTTATGCAGCTATCGTATCTGAACTCTGTGCAATTACACATTGATTATATTGCCTTTAGTAAGCCCTACCGGGGGCAAGGTCTAGGTCGCTGGGTTTTAACGAAACTATTGGATGAAGTTGCAGATGCCAATAATTATGATGCATTGCTGGAAGTGAGAATTGACAATCCGGCGTATAATTTCTATAAACGCCTAGGTTTTAGGCCGGTAACAGAAATATTGCATTACGATATCGCATTTGATAAGGCAAAGGCTGCGTTGACGTCTGCAGAGGATGAGCTGTCTGGATTTAGGGAACTTAGGGCGGAGGATCGGAGGCAGTTATATCGGCTATACAAATCTTCCGTATCACATAACTTGCGACAGGTCATTAAACGTGGCTATGGCGAATTTAATCCAAGTATGATGGTCAGGCAGCTTGACTGGGCTAAGAACTATTTGATGCGTAAACGTAAACATGATTATGTGGTAGAACAGACAGGAAAGATAGTGGCTCTGCTGACAATACAGAGTTATTTTAAAGCTAAGAACCATGTAATCAGTCTCATTCTTAACCATTCTTTCGAACATATGCGATCGGCACTCCTAAGTAAAGCGGTTAACTTAATTAAAGCGCGACATAAGCAAGGGGTAATAAGTATTACAATTTATAGTGATGATCCCGCGAAACAACTGGTTTTAGAACGGCTTGGATTTAAGCGAGAGTCGTCCTACTATTTGATGTTCCGTCCAGCGGACGAAAGCGGTAAAGAGAAAATAATAGCTAAGCCGTATAGGGCGCAGGCAGCAAACCGATATAAGAAAATATAGATGTTTTGGATACTAGGTAGGTATTTTTGGAAATTGCGTCAAAATATACAGGTATATATCCTGATTAAATGTAAAGGGTGAATACCATGTTTAAAAAAATGAGACGTAATGACAGGCAGAGTACGGAAGAACATGCGCTTGCTATAGTAAGGAACTCTGAATATGGCGTATTATCAACGGTTAGTCAGGAAGGATATCCGTATGGCGTTCCCCTGAGCTATGTCTATAAGGACTCCAATATCTATTTTCATAGTGCGTTGACAGGCCATAAATTAGATAATATAGCAAATAACCCTAACGTTTCTTTTTGCGTGGTTGGTAATAAAAAATCACTGCCGGAAAAATTTACGACAAGTTATGAAAGCGTAGTTATCTTTGGTCAAGCAAGCGAGGTAACAGGTGAAGAAAAAAAGGATGCCTTAATGGCATTGTTAGATAAATATTCGCCTGCATATCTGGAAAAAGGCAAGGAATATATAAAGAACAGCAAAGATACTACAACCGTAATGAAAATTACTATCGAGCAAATAACCGGCAAGGTCAGACCGCAGTAAGGAGCCGAAGCAAATGACAGAAGATGAAATTAAACAGCAAATATGTCAGATGGGAAAGCGCATGTATGACAGTGGTTTTGTTGCTGCTAATGACGGGAACATCAGTGTCAAACTTAGCGAAACCGAAGTGCTGACAACTCCAACCGGAGTAAGTAAAGGTTTTATGACACCTGAGATGCTGGTTAAGGTGGATAGGGAAGGCCGGGTGCTTGAGGCTTGCGGCAACTGGCGACCTTCATCTGAGCTAAAGATGCATCTAAGAGTATATAAGGAACGCTCTGATGTTGGGGCGGTAGTGCATGCTCATCCGCCGTATGCTACCACCTTTGCAGTCTCCCATATTCCGCTCAATAAACCGCTTATTGCCGAGGCTGTTGTCAGTCTTGGCTGTGTGCCGGTAGCTGAGTATGGTACCCCATCTACCAGTGAAGTTCCGGATGCGGTGGCGCGATACCTGGAATATTTTGATGCAGTACTGTTAGCTAATCATGGCGCGCTGGCCTGGGGACAGGATTTGATTACTGCCTATCACAAACTGGAATCGGTGGAATTCTATGCCAAACTGACATTTTTATCAATGCAACTAGGTACCGCTCAGGAGTTATCCAATACTCAGGTTGAATGCCTATACGAAATCAGAAAAAAAATGGCTCTGCCTGGACGTCATCCGGGCAATTGCTGTGAAGCTGAATGTAATGTACCCTGTAACCGCAAGCACTGCAGATAATTATTGCCCGGAAATGACGTGATATCCATGGTGGTAATTGGCAGGATAATAACTATAGAATGAAGAAATACATGAAGCAACGTATATATAGTAAGATGCTTTGTTTTTATGGGAGGTATTGTTGTTGACAGAAACGTACTATAATTTCAGCAAGTTGCTACTTTATCGCAATTTATTAAATGATGGCGTGATCAAAAATCTTCAAGCTTTGCAAGGCCAAGGTACGGCAGAGAGTGATGAGTATGCACTGGCAGCCGAGCTTATTGTCTGGGCAGAAGAAAACGGAATATCGGGAAATATCGTGGAAAACTACTTGTTGTGCCAAATTGGGTACGATGAAAATATATTTAGCAGTGCGGCTGGGAAGAGTGCTAGCTTACCGGGATGCAGTCTGGAAAAGGCGGCTGTCCATGATATAACCATATTGAAGGACGTGCTGAAAAAAGGTTTAACCCAGCAGTTTTGTAAAGAACTCATAGCCGTTATTGGTGATTATCACCCCATTAAGGAGAGCTTAGGTAAGAAACAAGGTAAGTTTCAGGACTTGGTCATGTTGCGGGATTTGTTTCTTGATGTGACGAAAAACTATACCCCTCAAGAAGTGGTTCGGACGCTTTGTAAGTATTATGATCGTTATGGATGTGGCCGGTTAGCCGGCTATGGCGCGTTTAAATGGGATTTGGAAAAACGCGAACTTATTGGTATTGAATATACTGATCCGGTACAGCTCGATGATATTATTGGCTATGAATACCAGAAGGCAGAACTTGTCCGCAATACAGAAGCCTTTATTAGTGGCAAACCTGCTAATAATGTGCTGCTGGTTGGAGCCAGAGGCACAGGGAAATCATCTTCTGTTAAGGCAGTAGCCAACCGCTATTTTGACAAAGGTCTCAGGCTTATTGAAATTGCCAAAGCCGACTTTAAGCATATTCCGGATATTATGTCGGCACTCAGGCAATGGGGTAAGAGCTTTATCTTGTTCATTGATGATTTGTCATTTGAAGAATCGGAAGCCGAGTACAAAATTTTAAAATCACTGATTGATGGTGGTATAGAGGCGCGGCCTGATAATGTGCTGATCTATGCCACGTCCAACCGCCGGAATCTGGTCAAGGAAACCTGGGATGAGCGCAGCGGCAATGAACTGCACCGTCAGGATACTATAAATGAAAAGATATCGCTGGCTGACCGCTTTGGCATTACATTATTTTATACATTGCCTAATCAGCAAGAATATCTTCAAATTGTTGAGGAAATTGCGCGTAAAAATGGCATACCTATGTCGCCTGACGAGCTTAGGGCAGAGGCATTGCGCTGGGAAATGACTCATTCAGGCCGCTCAGGCCGGTCTGCGAAACAGTTTATTGATTATTTGGCAGGAGAAGTGGAGGCGTGAAATCAATATATTCTTTATATATAATTAGACTTGTAGACTTGGCAGGTGCCAAGTCTATTCTTTCTTTGGAAGAAATTTTCAAAAAATAGGAGGAATTCAGGAAATAGTGATGAATTGTTTAAATAAAGACTTAATAAAGTATTTTATAAAGTCTTTTAGTAATAGAGTGGAGGTGTAGCATGGCAGAGCTTCGATGGAATCCATTACTAGCAACCTGGACAATGGTTGCATCAAATAGACAAGCCAGACCACATCTTCCCAAAGACTGGTGTCCGTTTTGCCCTGGCTCAGGAAAAGTGCCTGAAAACTACGAAGTATATAAATATGATAATGACTTTCCTGCATTATTGCTAGCTCCGGGAGACCCTGATCTGGCAAGCTCCGGACTATATAAGACTGCGCCCAATTATGGGAAGTGTGAAGTTATCTTATATTCTCCGGAACATAATGCGACACTGCCTAATTTACCAGTTGCCCACATTGAAAAACTCATTAACTTACTGGTTGAACGTTATGGTGCATTAGCAGCTGACCCTAAGGTGAAATACATTTTTCAGTTTGAGAATCGTGGAGAAGAAGTCGGTGTAACTATGCCGCATCCTCATGGTCAGATTTATGCCTATCCGTTTGTTCCACAGAAAATACAACAGGAACTAGACAATTGCAAAGAGTATTATCAATTACAGGGGCGTTGCCTGGTTTGTGATATGAATCGGGAAGAAAGTGAGTTTAAGCAGCGCATCATTGCTGAGAACGAGAGCTTTTTGGCCTATTTACCGTTTTTTACCGACTATCCATTTGGTGTTTTTATTGTCAGCAAAGCGCATAAAGGCAATATCACCCAGTTTGACAAGCAGGAAAAACGGGACTTAGCAGAAATGCTAAAAAATATCACAGGTGCTTTTGATACGCTATTTAGCAAGCTTTTCCCGTATATGATGTGTATTCATCAGACACCAGTAAATAGTGATCAATACGCTGCGGCAGAGGAATATTATCATTTTCATATTGAGTTTTATCCGCCGCTGCGGGAAGCAAATAAAATCAAGTTTTACGCCTCGTCCGAGATGGGTGCTGGGGCTGCCTGCAATCCTTTGGCTGTTGAACAGACCGCAGTTTCCCTGCGGGAAGCATATAGACATTTTGTAAACCCAAAGGAGGAGCGGAGTGATTAATCGGGAGACAATGAAAGTCGCTTTTGCCCAAGCCTTTGGTACTGGTAATCAGCCGGTACAGTACTTTTTCTCCCCAGGCCGGGTCAACTTAATCGGTGAACATATTGATTACAATGGCGGCTATGTTTTTCCGGCGGCCTTAACCCTTGGGATTTATGGAGCCATTCGGCGCCGCAGCGATAATTATATTATATTAAAGTCGACAAATGCTTCACCTGCAGTTGCTGTTGACCTGACTAAGTCTATTGAAAACTGTGAGCAAGATGGTTGGGCTAATTATCCCAAAGGTGTTATTAAAGGCCTGTTAGCTAACAAGTATATGCTTTCAGGATGTGACATGCTTTTTTCCGGAAACCTTCCTGATGGGACTGGTCTTTCATCTTCGGCGGCACTGCTGGTGCTGACTGCTTTTATGCTGCAGACGGCAAGTGGTGAGCCTGCAATAGATAAGGTAAAGCTAGCCCAATTTGCGCAAAAAATAGAAAATCAATTTATTGGCGTCAACTGCGGGATTATGGATCAGTTTGCGGTCGCCATGGGAAAAAAAGATTGTGCCATATTGCTGGATTGTCAGAGCTTACAATATAAATATATACCGTTCGTCCTGCAATCCTATAGTTTAGTTATAATGAATACCAATAAAAAAAGGGAATTGTCAGATTCCAAATATAATGAACGGCGCAGCGAGTGTGAACAGGCACTTAACATTATTCGGCGCCATAGGAAAGTCGATGCTCTTTGTCAGGCTACCATTGATGATATTGATAACTATTTGGGTGATGAATTATTACGCCGGCGTGCCCGCCATGTTGTGTCTGAAAGCAATAGAGTTCATGCGGCGGTTAGCATGTTGAGGCAGGGAGATATTGATGGCTTTGCCGGCCTAATGACCCAGTCGCATCTATCGCTAAAGCATGATTATGAAGTTACCGGCCATGAACTGGACGCAATTGTTGATAGTGCACTGAAAGCGCCAGGCTGCATTGGCGCACGCATGACAGGAGCCGGTTTTGGCGGTTGTGCCATCGCTTTGGTACAGGTTAATAAGTTAGCAGATTTTCAGGCAGCAGTGGCTGAGCGATATCAGGCTGTAACTTGCCGGGCAGCAGACTTTTATTTGGCAGGAATATCTGATGGTGTGAGTTTGTTGGAAGGGTAGAATCCTTACAGTGGAGGAATTAGCGTGAATATATTAGTTACAGGCGGAGCGGGTTATATTGGCTCCCATACGGTACGGCTATTAGAAAAAAACAGCAGCAAAGTGGTTGTCTATGATAACCTTGTGACAGGACATCAGGCTGCGGTAAAAAACAGTGTATTTGTTAAAGGCGATATTTTTGACAGTGAGCGTTTGGCAGCTACCATAAAGCAGTATGATATTAGTTCTGTTGTTCATTTTGCCGCCTATAGTTTAGTTGGCGTGTCCATGGTTAAGCCACAGGAGTACTATCATAACAATGTTGCCGGAACACTAAATCTATTAGATGTTATGCTGAATAGCGGAGTCAAGCAGCTAGTGTTTTCGTCTACGGCCGCCGTGTATGGTGAGCCGGAAACCTCACTAATAACCGAAGCCATGATAAAAAATCCTACGAATGTATATGGCCGGACAAAGCTAATCATGGAAAATGCCATGGCGGACTATTCCCGCAGTTATGGTCTTAAGTATATTGCGCTGCGTTATTTTAATGCTTGCGGAGCAGATAGTGCCGGTGATATTGGCGAAGATCACTGCCCTGAAACGCATCTGGTGCCGCTAGTTTTAAAAGCTTGTTTAGGAAAAACCGATGGTCTTAAAATTTTTGGCGATGATTACCCTACCAAGGATGGTACCTGTGTGCGGGATTATATCCACGTCAACGATTTAGCTCAGGCTCATGTCTTAGCGCTTAACGCCCTAGCTAATGGTCATGCTTCCGACGTTTATAATCTTGGTAATGGTAATGGCTTCAGTGTTAAAGAGGTTATCGCGGCAGCGGAAGAAGTAACCGGACTGACCGTTCCGAAAGAGATAGCGCCCCGCCGGGCTGGTGATCCTGCTGTACTTGTAGCCAGTTCGGATAAAATCCGCCAGGATCTGGGATGGCAGCCTACATATACGGATATGAAAAAGATAATTGGCACGGCATGGGGTTGGCATAAAAACAATCCTGAAGGCTATGCCGGGCTCAATTAATATGTTCCAGCAATATTCAAATGAAGTGCAAATCCTCAATATAATCAGGCGGCAGGGGCCGGTATCACGAGCCGATATTGCCAAACTTACCGGGCTGACGCCGCCAACAGTGACAAACATCATTAACAAATTGTTGGATTCTAAACTAATTACTGATTACATGATTGGTGAGTCCAGCGGTGGGCGGCGGCCGTTGCTTTTGAAGACAAATCCAGACGCAGGACAAGTCATTATTATTCACATTCGCTCATTTAAAATGATTGGTTATGTGGTTGATGCCACTTTTTCCGTGCATTATGAACAGACGGTGAGCAGCAAGGGCCTTGGTTATACAGCGGTTATAGAACAAATTCAAGCGCTGATTGAAAACTGCCGGCAAGCCTCCAAGGTGCCGCCATTAGCTGTTGGTATTGTCATTCGAGGGCCGGTAAGAGCGCAAGAGGGAATTTCAGTTTTTTGCCCTAATTTTAGATGGAAGAATGTTCCGTTAAAATATATTATTGAAGAAAAAAATCGGCTGCCTGTATTCATCGAGAATGATACGAATATTCTAGCCTATGGCGAATATTACTTTGGTGTCGCTAAAGCTGCTGATAATATGATTTTGCTTAAGGTAGGGTTTGGCATTGGCGGGGGAATCATGTTTAATGGTTCTATGTACCGTGGGATTAGCGGTATTGCCGGAGAAGTCGGTCATACGGTTATTGATGCCGCCGGTCCGCTGTGCAGCTGTGGTAATACCGGCTGTCTGGAGGCAATGGCGTCAGAGACGGCACTGGTTAACTTGGTAGTAAACGCAATAGAGCAGGGTCAGCCGTCGATAATTACAGAGATACTTAAAGGGGATATCACAACCCTTGAACCAGAAGACATTTATCAAGCTGCCGATGCTGGTGATGCTTTAGCCAAAGCCATGCTTTGCCGGGTTGCCGAGTACTTGGGTATGGGGATTGCTAATCTGGTTAACATTTTCAATCCTGAGCTTGTGGTGATCGGCGGCGGGCTAGCTAAAGCTAGCAAGTATATAGAAAAAACGGTATGGGATACTGTAGCGCAACGATCTTTTGAGAGCAGCAGCAGTGTACTTGATATTAAGTATTCCACTCAAACAAGCCTACACACCATGAAAGGTGCCGCTGATATGGTCTTTTCTGAATTAGCGGGAAAGTAGGATATAGAGTGCTAACCAAAACGTATTGACAGAATGTTTTGCAAGTTATACTATTATGCTGAAGAATTACATATAATTACCATAAATGGCAAACAATATATAATTTATTCAATATGAGTAATCTTCTGCAGTATCTGTTGATTATAGAGTAGGATAACCGGCTGATATCCTACTTTATAATAGAATTTTACAAAAAAATAAGGGGGTTTTTCAGTGAAAAGGTATATGAAAGGATTTATCGTTTCTGCATTACTTGCCAGTATAGCGATAGCGGGCTGCGGTGGCTCTCAGCAGGCTCCGGCAGGCGGCGACAAGGCTAAATCTATTATCGGCGTAGCTATCTACAAGTTTGATGACACTTTTATGACTGGTGTGCGCAATGCTATTTCCAAAGCTGCCGAAGGTAAAGCTCAAGTTGACATTGTCGATAGCCAAAATTCTCAGCCAACTCAAAACGACAAGGTTGACCTTTTCATTACCAAAAAAGTGAATGCGCTTGCTATTAACCCTGTTGACCGTACTGCTGCTAGTGTAATTATTGATAAAGCAAAAAAAGCAAATATTCCTGTCGTATTTTTGAATCGTGAACCATTGCCTGAAGATATGAAAAAATGGGATAAGGTCTACTATGTAGGTGCGAAAGCCGAAGAGTCGGGTACCATCTCTGGAAAACTTATTGTTGACTATTGGAAAGCTCATCCCGAAATGGACAAAAACGGTGATGGGGTACTCCAATATGTTATGCTCAAAGGTGAGCCAGGCCATCAAGATGCTGAACTTCGTACCAAGTATTCAGTAAAAGCCGTTGAAGATGCCGGTATCAAGGTGCAAAAAATTGCTGAAGACACGGGTATGTGGGATCGTGTAAAAGGTCAGGAAAAAATGGCTGCTTTCCTTGCAGCTAATGGTGACAAGATAGAAGCCGTTTTTGCTAACAATGATGATATGGCATTAGGTGCCATTGAAGCTCTTAAAGCCAAAGGCTACTTCAAAGATGGAAAGTTTATGCCGGTCGTGGGCGTTGATGCAACTGCTCCGGCACTAAAAGCGCTGGAAGAGGGCACTCTTTTGGGTACTGTTTTAAATGATGCCAATAATCAGGGTAAAGCTACCTTTAATATTGCCAATATTTTGGCACAAGGACAAACTCCGAGCAAAGACAATACCGGCTTTGACATTGTTGATGGCAAGTATGTGTGGATTGCGTACAAAAAGATTACTAAGGCCAATATGAACGAAGCTAAATAACCAGTATGCAAATTAAATGCCAAAGAGGGGGCAAGGTAAAGCAACTTTGCTCCCTTCTTTACCTAGGATAAACGCCATGGAGGAAGTGAGGCGCCGCTAATGACCGATACCCCGATTTTGCTTGAAATGAATAATATATCTAAAGAGTTTCCTGGCGTAAAAGCACTTGACGATGTTACCTTACGAGTGCGGGCTGGGATGGTACATGCACTTATGGGAGAAAATGGTGCAGGGAAATCAACATTAATGAAATGCTTATTCGGGATGTATAAGCCTGACTCGGGTGCAATATTTTTAAATGGCAAGCAGATTGATATTGCTAGTTCTAAAGATGCGCTGGGTAATGGAATCTCCATGATTCATCAGGAGCTACACCCCGTGCCGCATCGTAATGTAATGGAAAATATCTGGTTAGGACGTTTTCCAGTCAAAGGGTTTGGACCTTTAACATTTATTGATGAAGCTAAAATGCTTACAGATACGCAAGAACTTTTCAAAGAGCTTGAAATGGATATAAAGCCGACCACCCTTGTGGGAACTATGTCGGTATCCAAAATACAGTCGCTAGAAATTGCCAAAGCCGTTTCCTTCAAAGCAAAAGTCATTGTAATGGACGAGCCTACGTCATCATTGACCGGAAATGAAGTTGAACAATTGTTTAAAATAATTCGTGATTTAAAAAAGCGGGGAGTAGCGATTATATATATATCACACAAGATGGAAGAAATTCTGGAGATATCTGATGAAGTTACTATTATGCGTGATGGACGTAAGATTGGAACCTGGCCGGCAGCCGAGCTGACTACAGATATGATTATTTCCAAAATGGTTGGGCGGGATCTTACGCATCGTTTTCCGGAACGCAGCAATATACCGGGAGATATAGAATTCAAGGTGGAAAATATTTCTTCACTCCTGCCGAAATCCTTTAAAAATATTAGTTTCGAATTAAGAAAGGGTGAGGTACTGGGTATCGGAGGTTTGGTGGGGGCACAGCGAACTGAACTTATTGAAGCGCTTTTTGGGCTGCGTGGGTTATCATCAGGGAAATTCTATATAAAAGGAAAAGAAGTAAAAATTCACTCTGCAGCTGATGCCAAGAAACACAAGATGGCTTTGTTAACTGAGGAGCGACGCGTTACTGGTATATTTCCGGTTTTGTCTGTTCTGGAAAATACAGCGGTTGCTAAACAGGCCACCTATGAGACCCGTTATTTTTTGCTAAATGATGCTCGGCGCAAACAAGATGCTATTCAAAGTATCCAAAAACTGCAAGTAAAGACTCCATCGATTAAAACGCTGATGAAAAACCTGTCTGGTGGTAACCAGCAAAAAGTACTCCTAGCTCGGTGGCTGTTAACTGAGCCGGAAATATTGCTGCTTGATGAGCCCACTCGCGGCATAGATGTGGGTGCTAAATTTGAAATCTATACCATTATTGCCCAACTGGCCAAACAAGGTAAGAGCATTATCATGATATCATCAGAGATGCCTGAACTTTTGGGTATGTCGGATCGGATTATGGTTATGTGCGAGGGGCGGGTCACCGGTATTATTGATGGTAAAACAGCGACAGAAGAAGAAATCATGCGCCTGGCTACTTTGCGTATGGTATAACAAGGAGGTTAAAGCAGTGAACATTGACGCAAAAAAAATGCAAGACTTTTTAATGCAATATGCTATTTATATTGTGCTGATTGTTCTGACAGTTGCAATTGCTGTATATGATCCGCGTTTTTTATCAGTCACAACCATTCGTGATATCTTGCTTCAGTCTTCAACGAGAGCAATTATTGCTTTGGGAGCCGCTTTTGTGCTGATTACCGGCGGCGTTGATTTGTCAACTGGCCGGGTTGTGGGTTTGACGGCAGTGTTGTCGGCCTCTATGCTGCAAGTCGCCGATTACTCTCGTCGTTTTTATCCCGATATGCCTGACTTGCCATTATGGCTGCCGATTTTGCTGGCTGTACTGGCAGGACTGGTTGTTGGTATAATTAATGGTTTTATTGTTGCTAAACTAAGTGTTCCGCCATTTATTGCCACTTTAGGTACTATGGTTATTGTCTATGGTGTTAACTCTATTTATTTTGATATGAAGCCCAATGAGTCCCAGCCTATCGGCGGACTGCGTGCCGATTTTACTGAGCTTGGTTCTGGGGCATTTGGGTCGGGGGCGTACTCGATACCTTATATTGTTATTATTGCAATTGTAATATCTTTCATTGTCTGGGTTATTTTTAACAAGACCAGATTGGGTAAAAATATGTATGCTATTGGTGGTAATGTCAATGCCGCGGTAGTATCAGGCATTAATGTTGGTCTTAATCTGCTGATTTTGTACTCAATTGCCGGTGCACTTTATGGTTTTGCCGGTGTCCTGGAAGCAGCTCGTACTGGGGGCGCAACCAATAACTATGGCAATATGTATGAGCTTGATGCCATTGCGGCCTGTGTTGTTGGCGGGGTTTCAACCGCAGGCGGGATTGGAACAGTACCGGGTATTTTGGTTGGAGTGCTTATTTTTGGAGTTATTAACTATGGTCTTACTTTCATAGGCATGAACCCGTATTGGCAGCTTATTATCAAAGGGTTAATTATTGTTGCGGCGGTTGCCTTTGATATTCGGAAGTATTTGTCGAAAAAGTAATATAATCTACAGCAGTTGTGTTGAGGGTTGCCGAGGGCAGCCCTTTTACTTTTGGTAGAATCCATTTTTCGAGTATAATAGAAAAAGACTGCTAGTTAATTTATGAGGTGTAGTATGCAAGCCCTTCCCATTGATGAAATATTACCTGAACTTAAAGCCATACTTGGTTCATCAGTACATGCGGTGCTGGTAGCGCCACCGGGGTCCGGCAAGACAACGCGTATTCCTTTGGCTCTGATGCAGGAAGCCTGGCTTAAGGGTCAACGCATTGTTATGCTTGAGCCGCGGCGTTTGGCGGCACGGGCAGCCGCTCGTTATATGGCACAATTACTGGGCGAAGCGGTTGGAGAAACCGTAGGCTATCGGGTTAGGTTGGATACTTGTGTTAGTGCTAAGACGCGGATTGAGGTAATCACCGAAGGTGTACTTACCCGTATGCTTCAAAGCGATCAAGGTCTTGATGGCGTTGGTCTTATTATTTTTGATGAATTCCATGAACGAAGTCTGCAGGCTGATCTTGGATTAGCGTTGGCCTTAGAAACGCAAGCCATTTTGCGGGAAGACCTGCGGCTGCTGGTTATGTCGGCAACATTGGCGGCAGAGCAGGTAGCAGCTCTCTTAGAAAATGCGCCAATCATTTACGGCAGTGGGCAAGCTTTTCCTGTGGAGACGCATTACCTTGAAAAACGTTACGAAGCCGGGCTGGAAGCTGTTGTTGTACAAACTGTTTTAAAGGCACTTGCTGACAATGCTGGCGATATACTCGTATTTTTGCCAGGGGCGGGTGAAATTCGCCGGGTTCAGGCTGGGCTTATTGAACAAGGGATTGCGCAGTATGCGCAGGTAACACCGCTCTATGGTGCATTGCCGATAACTGAGCAAGATAAAGCTATTTTGCCTAGTCCAACTGGTGAGCGGAAAGTAGTTTTAACTACCTCAATCGCTGAGACAAGCATTACAGTCGAGGGTATTAAGTTAGTAGTTGATAGTGGGGTTATGCGCGTGCCACGTTATTCAGCCCGTACCGGTTTAACATCCCTGGAAACAATCCGAGTTTCTAAGGCGGCGGCCGATCAGCGGCGTGGGCGGGCTGGACGATTAGGGCCGGGAGTATGTTACCGGCTTTGGACAAAACTTGACGAAAACTATCTTGAAGCCGATACTCCCCCGGAAATCTTATCTGCCGACTTGGCTCCGCTGGTGCTGGAATTGGCTGCTTGGGGGGTAACAAATCCTACTCAGCTGCGCTGGCTTGACCTACCGCCTGACAGGGCATTTGTACAGGCCCAACAATTGCTTAACAAATTGGAGGCATTAGACGCTAACAACAATATTACTCCACACGGTCAGCAAATGCTGCAGACAGGTTTGCATCCGCGCTTTGCTCATATGGTGCTTAAGGCAGGTAAACTTGGTTTTGGTCGAGTCGCGTGTGAGCTTGCGGCTATTCTTAGTGAACGGGATTTTGTAAGAGGAGCAGAAATTGATTTGTGTCTGCGGCTTGAACTTATTCGCGAATTCAATAGACATAAGAATACACATGAACAGATGGGAAAGCCCGGCTGCAGCGTAGACATAGCATTAGCTAGACGGATTTATCAGGAAAGCGAACGAATGAAGCAAGAATTTAATAATACAGCAGGTCGTCCAAACGATCTTGATTACTGTGGAATGGTCTTGGCTTTTGCTTATCCTGACCGGGTTGGGCAGCAGCGGGGCGGGGGACGGTTTTTGCTAGAAAATGGACGTGGAGCTATTGTAGTTGGTCAACAACCGTTGGCGTATGCTGACTACCTAGTTGCGGCCAATCTTGATGGGCAGGGTAGTGAGAGTCGTATTTATCTTGCTGCTAAAATAGATTTAGAACAAATAACAACATACTTATCTCAGCATATAGTACAAGAAACCCATGTCGCCTGGCATGTGCCTGCTCAGGCAGTGAGAGCCAGAGTAAATGATCGATTGGGTTCACTAATACTAAAAGAAACTCCTTGCTTTGATCCTAAACCGGCAGATATTCTGTCAGCTTTGCTACAGGGTATTGGGCAGGAAGGGATCGCAATACTTCCTTGGACGCGCGCGGCCCGGCAATTGCGCGAGCGCCTATTATTTATGCATTATTGGGAATCAGGTTGGCCTGATGTTGCAGATGAAGCACTGCTAGGCAATCTGGATATTTGGCTCGGGCCTTATGTTTATGGATTAACAAGCCGGGCAGAACTGGCGCAGCTTAATCTAGTTGCTATTTTAGAAGCAATGCTGACCTGGGAACAGCGGCAGCTGCTTGAAAAATATGCGCCAACCCACCTTGCTGTTCCAAGCGGGCAACGAATTCCGATCAATTACAGCCAACCGGAATGTCCGGTGTTGGCTGTAAGACTCCAAGAAATGTTTGGGCTTCGGGAAACGCCATGCATAGCACAGGGGAAAGTCCGTTTGACGTTGCAGTTATTATCACCGGCGCAGCGGACGGTACAAGTGACGCAGGATTTGGCTAATTTTTGGCGTACTACTTATTTTGAAGTAAAAAAAGACTTAATGGGTCGATATCCTAAGCATCATTGGCCTGATGATCCGTTAGGGGCTATCCCGACACACCGTATTCGCCCCCGATAATAGCTTATTGTCATACGTACTAATAGTCAATTTTGGGTGCTTGACATAAGGATATTGGTATGGTAGAATAAATTCTGTCGTCAGCGACAAGTGATTTATGGTGGCTGTGGTGAAGTGGTTAACACGCCGGATTGTGGCTCCGGTATTCGAGGGTTCGAGACCCTCCAGTCACCCCAATTATCCTTTTATAGGGGCGTAGCCAAGTCGGTAAGGCAACGGACTTTGACTCCGTCATGCGTTGGTTCGAGTCCAGCCGCCCCTGCCATAAGCAGTGAACCAGTATCTCGCGAGCCGTTAGGTACGCGAGATACTGTGTGAATCGCTTAGTTCACTTTGAAGGTTCATCTGTTGCGTCTATATTCAATGGGTGGATTCCTCAAGATAGCAGATAACCATTATATGGTTTATCATATTTATACGATGACCCACTAGCTCAGTCGGTAGAGCACCTGACTTTTAATCAGGGTGTCCCGCGTTCGAGTCGCGGGTGGGTCACCACCTTATTCTATAGTCTATCCTATTTATACGAAGAGGAAGCTACTGACGTAGCTTTGAAGGTTCATCTGTTGCGTCTGTATTCAATGGGTGTACTCCTCAATTTTATAGGTAGGCATTATATCGCCTATGATATTTAGACGAAGAGGTAGCTACTGTCGTAGCTTTGAAGGTTCATCTATTGCGTCTGTGCTCAATGGGTGGATTCCTCAAGATAGTGGATAACCATTATATGGCCTATCATATTTATACGATGACCTACTAGCTCAGTCGGTAGAGCACCTGACTTTTAATCAGGGTGTCCCGCGTTCGAGTCGCGGGTGGGTCACCAAAAAATAAGAATCCCAGACATTTGTCAGGGATTCTTATTTTTTGTACAACCATACACGGTAGTGTAAGGTTATACCACGGGATACACCTTGTAACTTATTTATTGTTTAAAAATTTGCGCAACTTAGCTAGGAAGGGTATTGATTTTAGCGTAATCATGGTTTATATTGGTATTAACGGATAAGTCCTATCTATAAAAAAACATTCGTCTAGGTTCCAAAGTTCTGCACAATCTGCCTGCAAAAATAATAAGTTAAAAATAGGTGAATGTGTTAATAAAATAAAGTTGGGAGATGTGATACGTATGAAAGAAGACCGGGGCTGGAGTCCTTACATTGCAGGGGCGCTTAGTGGTTTGGTGTCTATCGGCTCAGTTTGGTTTGTTGGAAAGTATTTAGGTGCATCTACAACTTTTGTTCGTACTACTGGTATGCTGGAGAAGGTATTTGATCCTGAACGTGTGGCTAGGATGCCTTATTTTTTGAAAGAAGTACCGTTAATTGACTGGCAATGGATGTTTGTTATTGGCATTGCGCTTGGCGCTTTTTTAGCTGCAGTAACTTCGGGAAGCTTCCGTCTGCAAGCCGTCCCTGATATGTGGCAAGCGCGGTTTGGGTCAGCTATTGTACCTAGAGCAAGTGTGGCCTTTATTGGCGGCGTTATCGCGATGTTTGGCGCTCGTTTGGCAGACGGCTGCCCGAGCGGTCATGGGCTCAGTGGTTCTCTGCAGCTGGCAGTGAGTGGATTTATTGCATTAGCCTGTTTCTTTATCGGTGGTTTGATTACGGCAAATTTGTTATATAAAGGTGGTGGCAAGCAATGATGGTATTGTTGTATGGGCTAATCACCGGAGTATTTTTTGGATTTCTTTTGCAAAAGGGACGTGTACTGCGCTATGATAAGCAGATTGCCGCATTGCGGTTACAAGACATGACTATTGTGAAGTTCATGTTGTCACATATTGCAGTAGCTATGGTTGGAGTTTATCTTCTTTATGATATGGGAATAGTAAAGCTTTCACTTAAACCAACAATTTTAGGTGGGGTAATGATTGGCGGATTGTTATTCGGTTTAGGCTGGGGCTTGCTAGGCTATTGTCCAGGCACTTCGCTGGGGGCATTGGGAGAAGGACGCTGGGATTCGCTTTGGGGTATTCTAGGTATGTTAGTAGGAGCGGGGATATATGCTGAGGCGTATCCATTTTTACAGAAGACGGTTCTGACCTGGGGGAATTACGGCAAAATTACTGTTCCGCAAGTGTTGGGCGTTAATCATTGGCTGGTTATTATACCTTTTTTGTTGATAGTTGTACTTATGTTTCGCTGGTTAGAGAAAAAAGGGCTATAGAGTCCCAAATGTAATTAATCGGATGAAGCGAAGCGTATAATCAAATCACTATTGCTTTTGTTTTTGGCGCTGTATTAAAAACAAGCACATTTTAGACAATTACTGTTTGTCTGACTGTGCTTGTTTATTTCCTGTGACTATATGGTTATTTTTTTATGTCCAGTGCGTTTGGAGCGTTGATGGCTGTCAGCTTGTTAGAGTGAAAAGCTGTTAGAGCTTCTTCAACTGTGTACTTCATTTCGCCTATAGAGAAAATGTCGATACGTTCGGCTTGTAGAACCTTAAACGCTTTGGGAGTAACATGGCCGGTGATGAGAACCTTAGCTCCGGTTTGGGCTAGAGTCTGGCCTGCTTGAATGCCTGCCCTCTGGGTAGATGCCAGTGATTGTACGTTATCAATTGATGACCAAGTATTATTGTTGTCATCGTAGAGGATGAAATAGTCGGCACGGCTAAATCGGGAATCAACTGTTGCCAACGGGCTTTCTCCATGTGCTGTAATAGCAATTCTCATTTTGTTTTCCTCGCTTTCTTTTAATCTATAATTGGCATTATAGACCTCCGATTGCTCAGGTTTTCTCACAGGCGAATGGCATGACAGGATGATTGTTGTGAATTATCTTCCGCAGAAACAAATCCTAGGAAGGTTAAACATTTTTGTCAAACCTGCTGCGGTTACGCCGTAATAGATTATTGGCTTTCCTTGCTGTAAATCATGGAACGTATCATTTACCAAAACACTGCCTGTAGACAAGACGATATCTGACCATCGAACATTAGCGGCATTATGAGCCGCATCGTCAATTTGTACGCCGCAGCGAAAATGACCAATATTGTCCGGATTGAGATCGGTTACGCGTAAGTCAAATGCAGCATCGGTTAATGCTTGGATAAGACCGGGTTGCAGTCCGATAAAGGCAATTTTGGGGCGCCCATAATGTTTTTGAATATAGGCAGGCAGTTGCTGGGCGCAAAGTGCGGGCTCGTTATCTTTGCAGTGAACGGTTGCTTCTATCTGATTCAATTTGCGTAGAACAGCATTTAGTGTTGCAACAAACACCGCTCTACGAAAATTAGTGTCCAGTGGTAACTGTAACACTTCACCAAGTGTCCCTGAGAATTTTCCAGGTTGGTCGGTAAAAGCTTGGCCGATTCCGCCGAGAAATTGTGCTTCCATCATGACTTCTTTTCCAGTAAGGAGCGGATAATCATCTCTGTCGGGTTTTCCAATCGCTTCTGTTGGAGTGAGGTCATGCGCTGACACAATATGAATCTTTTCATTTTCACTCCACTTGTTGGTTGTCACTAATTGACGAAGTTTTATTTTGGCTTCTTCTAAAAGGGTCATATATCATACTCCTCATGTTAAATTATGGGTTTTTATGGACACCTTTCTTACAGTACATGAAATATATTTCATAATTAAAGAAAAAAATTATTCATCGTCGCGAATAACAATACTCCCCCTACATTATGAGATATATTTCAAAATAAATATATAATATTCTAAACAGTATGTCAAGGCATATTTTGCTAAGTTTGATTTTTATTATTATAAATTACCTTTATGTTACCTATGTTACTTAAAAGTGCATACTTGTTTTTGTAGAGTAGTAGGTATATTATAAACAGGAGGATAATTCGTTTTTAATTCTTTTTTGCAAATCTCCTTTAAATATATATGCCACAATACCTTCTCTTTGTACCCCGGTATTCCGGGGAATTTTTTTTATCATAACAGGAGTATAACTTTCTAAAAAACAGGATAATTGCAACAGCGGTTCGCCAGAGGCTTGGCACAAGGTGTGTTTTCTTTATCAACAAATATCAAAATTATAATTTTCGATAGTAGTTGTATAAGATTGGGATGAATAAAGAAGGGCTCTTCGCTATGAAAACGGTAGCTGGGGGAATGGAAGATAAATTTTCTGGATGACAGCGAAGAGCTAGGTCTCAAAACTATTCGAGGTGGCGGTTTTGATTTGCTAGATTGCGTAGGTTATTTGCTTGTGATTCTAATAATTTTGCTTGGGATTCTAACTGTTCTGCCTGTGTTTCCAGCGCATCGGGCGAAATGAGGTTGTTACTAGCAAAGCCGAATCCGCCTTGCCTTCTTTTGCGACCAAAGCCGCTTGGGCAAAACCCAAGGCCAAATCTGTTGGAAAACTCCAGTGGTTGACAACCGCCGCGTCCACGACCCATTGGGCCAGTGCCCCAAGGCCCTGTTCCATCTCCTCTTGGCATATAATCACCTCCTTTCAGAATTCCTTAGCACCAAGGTGTTTTTATTTAGTTTAAAATTATCTTTGCTTTTCAGCGACAATGATTGCTGTAATAGCTGCGTTTACTGCCTCGTTACTTCCTAATAAAGCTACTGTGTTCAAATGTTGGGGACAGTTTCCGATGATCTCAACTGCTGTAACATCGCCGGATTTTTGTGCGATATCAGTGTAATAAAATAAGCTAGGAAGATCCATTTGAATGAGACCTATTGTATCAAAATGTCGACATTCTACTTGTTTTCTAACTTCCGGCACCATCCGTCGTAATAACAAAGCAATGGTGTCTGGGCGGGGGGCACTAATAATCCGCGTAATCATCATTATAATTGCCTCCTTTTTAATTCATCCGGTTCTAAGTGAATCATTACATCGCATTTTCCAAGGTGATGTATAATAGTAGCTTCTAATTGATCGCAGATGGCATGAGCTTTATCTAATGGCATGTGTTTATCCAATATAAGATGCATATCAATGAGACGATAGCACCCGGAATATCTGGTGCGTAATTGGTACAGGGATATTACTTGGTCATGCTGGTTAATGATTTGAGAAATTAGTTGTTGTTCTTCTTTAGGTAGGCTGGTATCGGTTAACCCGAATATGTTTTTTTTGAGCATTGAATAACCAGCTTTAAAAATAATTAGAGCCACTACTAAGGCAATAGCTGAATCAATCCAAGCTAACTCGGTTATGTGGAGGCAGACTAAACCGACTAATATGCCGCCAGATGTCCACATATCAGTTTGTAGATGAAGTGCATTAGTCTCTAGGGCGGGAGAGTTAGTTTGTTTGGCGACTGATAGCATTTTTTGGGAAACAAAATAATTTACAATAATAGAAAAGAGCATGATAATTATTCCGTATTCAAGGAACGCAGGCGAGCTGGAGCGGTTGTATTTTTCATAGGCTTCATATATGATCCACAAAGCCGCTGTAATAATGAGTAATGCTTCCAGAGCACCGGAGATATTTTCAAATTTTCCGTGACCATAATGGTGGTTGTCATCAGGTGAAGTAGATGACTTTCGTATCGCGCAATAAGAGATCAGTGAGGCTAACAAGTCGACCGCCGAATGAATGGCTTCAGAAATAATACTGATGGTGCCGGTAAATATACCAACTAATAGTTTTAAAATTAGCAGCAGGGAAGTGGTCATGACAGAGAGTTGAGCAGTATTTTGTTTTAAAGAATTAATGGTTTCGGACATAGGGAGACCTCCTTTCGAGAAGCTCTTTCGCTACATTAAGAGATATATTTCATAATACGGTGAAAAAATTTTACCTTTTTCCGTGTATGTACGGTAAAGCTTGTGACATAAGTGCGCATTCGATTCGCGTCTTTTGTAAGGTGCAAGCAATGTCATTCGGGTTATCTATGGTTCCGTTTGAATACTAAGCATTAGCATGACAGCCACCTGAACAGAATAGCTTTGCCCAACAGTCCCGACATTTGGATTTTGTGATACTGTTGGTGTTCTTGAAGTTGTCTTTAAGGGAATTATTAATAATTCCTTAATTTACATTGCCCGGGGAAATACTTTCCCGATAATTGTTTTTCCACCTGTAACATGTTCACCGGCTATAACAAGAATATCTACATTTTCTGGTACAATAATTTCGGTGCATGATCCGAACTTTATCATACCGTAACGTTGACCTTGTTGTAATTGATCACCTAAAGCAACCCAGGAAACAATGCGACGGGCAATAATGCCAGCGATCTGCGTTACCAGGATTCTGATTGTGTTGGTTTCAACTCCTATGGTATGGCGTTCATTTTGAAATGATGCGGATTTATTATATGCAGGCTTGAATCGGCCACAAGTATATTGTTGAAGGATAATTTTTCCTTCTACAGGACTTCGATTAACATGATTATCAAAAATTGATAAAAAGATAGTTATTTTTATTGCTGTATTATGTATAAATTGATCTTCGAATATTTTTTCAATACTCATGACTTTGCCATCGGCAGGAGAGAGTATTGCAGTTTGGTCATTGGGTACAATGCGGTTTGGATTGCGAAAGAAATAGGTAACAAATAATGTTAAGATTCCAGGGAAAATACTCCAATAGGGATTGAAAGCAATACCTAGCATAAAAGTGATTGTGCCTAACATAACAATATAAAAATAACCTTCTTGTACGATAGGGATAGTTATAGTTAAAACACCTCTTTTCGTAATAGATAATGATACGAGAGTTGAATAGCATTAACGTGAAACATATTTCATAATTAGGGTAGAAATATTTCTAGAAAAATGAGAATACAGCTTGTCGGTTAGTTTAGGTTACTTTCATAAATTCTCAGTGCATTTTAGTTGTTAAATGCGTTAAGTTTGTTTTTAGAGTTAGAAAAAAGCGCAGCCAGGATCGGTAATGGAATTCTAGCTGCGCACTGTCTTAATAAATTACTTAATGGCCATGACCGCCGCAGCCATGGCCGTGCTCATGACCATGTTCGTGGTCACAGGTGTTACCAGAATCGACAAGTTCGCCGCGCAGGTAAACTGCTACCAGATTCTCGGGTGTGTCTGAGGGAGCACCGCACGATACTTTTACGCCGCGTTGTTGTAAAATAGCCTGTGCTGCTTCCCCCATGCCACCGACTATGATGTCGGTGCAGCCTTGATCGGCTACCCAGTTGGGAATGACACCAGGTGCGTGAGGGGGCGGGGTTAGGAACTCTTGTTTAACGATTTTCCCGTCAGCAATAGTGACGATAGCGAATTGTTCGCAATGACCAAAATGGGTACAAAGTTTTCCTTGAACTACCGGGATCGCAATTTTCATTTTTGTTTCAACGCCTTTCGGTTTTTTTTGATGAGATAGATTGCGTAACAACTGGTTAACAATAGATTGCATTTTTTCTTTGGTATGACTGGTTAAGGTATCGATACTTTGGCCGACATCGCCGGCGGTGACTACGCTAGGGTCAATAGGTAGCTGTCCCAAGAAGGGAAGGTGGTACTTTGCTGCAGTTTTCTCGCCGCCGCCGCTTTTGAAAATATCATGAACATTACCGCAGGAAGGACATACAAAGCCACTCATGTTTTCGATAACGCCTAAAACCGGCATTTTGACGGTCTGGCAAAATTGGATAGATTTACGCACATCGGCCAAAGCAATTTCTTGCGGGGTTGTTACGATAATAGCTTGGCACCCAGGTATTGTCTGGGCTACTGTCAATGGTTCATCACCGGTTCCGGGAGGACTGTCAATAATCAGAAAGTCTAGCGGACCCCAATTTACGTCTGCCAAGAATTGACGAATAATGCCGATTTTAACTGGGCCGCGCCAGATAAGCGGATCATCAGGCCGTTCCAATAAGCCTTGAATCGATACTACTTTTAAATTGTCGGTATAATAATATGGCTGAAATTGGTTGTCCGTGGTATTGAGCCTTAAACCGGTAAGTCCTAGGAGACCGGCAATGCTGGGGCCATGGACATCGACATCAAGGAGTCCAACTTTATAGCCCTGATTGCTCAAGAAAACGGCTAGGTTTGTGGCAACCGTGCTTTTGCCGACGCCGCCTTTACCGCTCATGACGACGATTTTGTGAGCAACATTTTGTAAAAAATTATTGATTTTTTGGTCTTGCACTTTTAATTCTTGATCACTACTGTTACAACCCATCTTTTGAACCATCTCCTTTGAATATTTACTAGTGATATTATTTAACAGCGTCTGGTGCGGCTATGAGCGTTAGCTTGCCAGCTAGAAAAGCTGCCAAAACCTCCTCAACGGTACCGTTCATATTGCCAAATGAATACATGGCAATATTTGCTGCATTCACTACCTTAAACGCTTTGGGACCGACATGACCGGTGATGAGTACACTGGCTCCGGTTTTGGCTAGAGATTGTCCTGCCTGGATACCGGCGCCATGAGCTGCTTCCAGGTTCTGCGTGTTAGGTACAGTATCCCAGGTGTTTTTTTCTTGGTCATAAAGGACGAAATGATCGGCTCGGCCAAACCGGGAATCAACAGTTGCATGGCGGTCTTCGCCGTGCGCGGTAATAGCAATTATCATGGTATGTTTCCTCGCTTTTTTAATGATTTGTTTTAAGGCACTATTTCTCATAGGTGAATAGCTTAAGATTCCGTAGGAACATCAACTTAGGCACCTAAGAAAAGTGTTCATTTAACGAAAGAATTGAATTTCCGGCGGAGTAAGTCAAACGTACTTTCGTTTTGCGGGATGTTTAAGCGCGTTGCTATGTTTTGCCATAGCCTAGCCAGTTCTTCCGTAACATCACCTTCGGGCATTTCTAGCACTGTTTTTCCGTTCTGAACAGCGCTGCGGAAGGTGTCGGTATAGGGAATTTCAGCGAATATTGGAATGTCTTTACTGTGGCACCAGTTTCTTATTTGTTCTGTATTCTCTTGGTGCAGCGTACTTTTATTGATGCATACGGCCATGGGTAATTGGAAGTGGGATACTAAATCTGCTAACCGTGCTAAATCATGCATGCTAGACAGAGACGGTTCAACAACAGCCAGCGCTAAAGTGGCGCCGGATAAAGCGGCTATTGCCGGGCAGCCGATACCTGGTGGGCCGTCAGTGATAATAAGGGGCAGATGCTCGGCTGCAGCAATCTTTTTAGCTTCATGGCGAATCCGGCTAACCAATTTGCCGGAATTTTCTATTGCCAGGCCGAGTTCGGCATGAATTAAACAGCCAAAACGAGTGTTGGAGATAAACCAGTGACCGGCTTCTTTCTCCTGCATGGCGATAGCGTGTTCAGGGCAATTAAAGGCACATACACCGCAGCCTTCGCAGTTTAACGGTGCGGTAATAACGCCGGTAGTAATGGCACCGAACCGGCAAAGGTCAGTACATTTGCCGCAGTGTGTACAGGCTTTTTCATCAATATGCGGTTGAAACCCGGCTTTAAATTCATAAGTTTCCTTAATAGTAGCACTGCTAATTAGATGGAAGTTGGCCGCGTCCACATCGCAGTCCACCATTATTTTTTGGGGCGCTAGAAAGGCGAGAGCTGCGCTGATGCTGGTTTTTCCTGTACCGCCTTTGCCGCTGACTATGACTAGTTCTTTCATGCTCCCGTGCTCCTTTCTGTTTTAAGTTGACGCCAGATAGAAGCCGCGCTGTTTTGGAAGTCAGTTGGAATGCAGCCGGCAGCATATTGTCGGGCAAAAGAGAGGCTGTGAGGAAGTTTTGCCAAGATTGGAACTTGGCGGCTTACACAAAATGCTTCAATACTTTCGTCGCCAGCAGCACCGTCACTTTTATTAATTACAACACCTGTTGGTATTTGGAGCAGGCGAGTAATGTTCATGGCCAACTCCAAATCATGTTTGCCAAACGGTGTCGGTTCAGTAACCAAGATGCAAAAATCGCTGTTTTTGACAGCAGTAACCATGGAACAAGAGGTGCCTGGCGGACAATCTAATAGAATATCTCCTGTAAGATGAGAACTTTCCTGTTTCAGTCGTTTAATGAGCGGCACAGCACTCGGGGTACCCACCTTGAGTGTACCGTTTACTAGGTGGATACTGGAATGTGCGGCAGATATTCCAGTCGTAATTGTGCCAATTATTTTTTGTTCCTCGGTTATGGCATTTTGCTGGCAGGCGAGCAGGCAACCGCCGCAACTATGGCATAGTTCCTCAAATAACAGAGCGGATTTACCGGAAATTGCGATAGCACTAAACAGGCAAACGGCTGAACAAGCGCCACAACCGTTGCAATTGGCACTATCAATGCGTGGCACCATGACGGTAATTTCCTGTCCGGATCCTTGCCATTGCGGCTGGAGAAACAAATGGCAGTTTGGTTCTTCTACGTCGCAGTCAATCAGGGTGACTTGGGAGTGCGCGGCAGCAAGTAACAAGGCTAATGTTGTTTTGCCAGTTCCGCCTTTGCCGCTGGCAATGCTGATAAGCACATAGTTTCCTCCTTTGTAAATTATGAAATATATTTCATAACTTGGGCAAAAAAATTATTCTTCGGTGCGGCTAACGGTTGATGCTTGGCATGCAGGACATGACAGCTCCTGGCATCTTTGACCGTTGCCACGCGGCAATGTCCATTTATGGCCGCAGGTTGAGCAGACAAAATGTCGCAGACCTGTTTGGCATTGATGATCAATGCGGAAAGTTCCACCATCAACCCGCAGAGCATGCCCCCCCCATAAGGCGGTAGCTATTTTCTGATGTGCTGCATTGACAATCCGGTGAAAGGTAGGGCGGGATACTTCCATACGTATTGCTGCTGCTGCTTGATCAAGTTGTTCGATATCAGCTAAACGAATAGCTTCCATTTCTTCAATGGTTAAAGTAATTTCCTCTAGAGTTCGTAAAGGAACTCCGGCAGGCTTGTAGTGGTTAACTGGTGGCAGTTGTTCAACGCGACGTTCTTTGTGTGGACGAGCCATAGTGCTCCTTTCAAATTATGAGATATATTTCATAATCAGTATATATTATTATATACTGTATGTCAAGGAATATTCTAGATAGGCCCGCATTGTTTGCAATTGTGGCATTTAGATGTGTATTTAGTAGTGACGTTTAGTCCCCATTTTCTCATAGCAACCATAATTGGCAAGAGACTTTGGCCTAAAGGAGTTAATGAATATTCAACCTTTGGTGGAAGTTCTGGGAAAACTTTTCGCTCAATCAGACCATCATTCTCCATTTCTCTAAGCTGCTGCGTCAAAATTTTTGCGCTGATAGGCCCAACGCTTTTCTGTAATACACCAAAACGTTTTCCACCTCCTAGTAGTTCGCGAATTAGGAGAAGTTTCCACTTTCCATTTATTAGCGAGAGGGTTATCTCAATGGGACATTTTGTAATTTCCATGACGTATCTCCTATTATATGTATTTTTGAGAATTACATTAGTAGATTTTAATTACCTTTAGGTTACCTATGTTACCCGAAAGTGCATACTTGTTTTTGTGAAGTTGCAAGTATATCATAATATTGGCAGCTGCCTACGTAGACAAAATCATAAATGAATAGAGGAGGAAACAGATCGTGAAAGCGTTAAATTCCGAAGTTAAGGCTTTTCTTAATGCAAATAAAATGTGGATCCTTGCAACTGCGGGAAATACCCCCAACGCTGTGCCTATATATTTTACCAAGGTACTTGATGACAATAGGTTAATGCTTGTAGATGTCTTTATGAAAAAAACACTTGAAAATATTAAAAGTAATCCCAAAGTTGCGGTTGCGGCATACAATGCTGAGAAGCTTCAGGGTTACCAGATCAAGGGTACGGCTTCTTATATAAGCGAAGGACCGCTTGTTAATGAGGGGAATGCTATGTCAGCTGCGCTTAAGTTGCCTGCAAAAGGTGTTATTGCGGTTGAAATTGAGGAAATTATAGTAACATCACCTGGCCCGGAAATAGGAAAATCACTCTAAGATTTTACCGGAGATACGATCTGTCTTGTTCAATCAATGAGGCAGATTGTGTCTCCGGCTTTGATATAACCACCTTACAATAACAAAACGTCCCTCCCTACTAACCGATAGTTATTATGAGATATATTTCATAATAACTATATACTACGGCTATGGGTAATGTCAAGAAAGAAAGTAGATAAACAAATTTTGAAGAAGGATTATTGAAAGTGAAAAACGAAACTAATAAGAATAGTCTTACTATACTCTTATAAACCAGTTCACATAGATATTGAATTGGTTTATAAGAGTATAGTGATACGCAGAAATTATTCTAGCCTATGGAGGAGATAGCGTTGTTAAAGCTGGAAAATTTAGCAGTGGCAGTAAATAACAAACCTATATTGCATGATATTAACCTGCATATTAAACCGGGAGAAGTACATGTGCTCTTTGGACCAAATGGTACAGGCAAATCGACCTTAATGGGTGCCATTATGGGTTTTGCCCGGTATACAATTACTGCTGGGAGGATTTATTTCAAAGGACAAGATATTACCGATCTGCCGGTAGATGAGCGTGCGCGCAGAGGGATTGGCGTTATGATCCAAAGACCGCCAACTTTACGAGGATTATCTGTGCGGGAAATGGTAACTATTTGTGGGAATAACCAAGTGGATGTTGAAATGCTGGCAAATAAAACCAATATGCTGGAATTTTTGGATAGAGGCGTGAATGAAGGATTTTCCGGTGGTGAAATCAAACGTTCCGAATTATTGCAATTATTGGCGCAACAACCGGATTTAGTCATGCTGGATGAACCTGAGTCGGGAGTTGACATTGAAAATATTGCTGTAGTTGGACAGGCCGCCAATTACATTTTAGAGCGGGGTATTAGAAAAAACGGAATAACCATAAAAAAACGCCGGACTGACCGGCAAAAATCGGGATTAATCATTACACATACCGGGCATATTTTGGATTTTATTCCTGCAGATATAGCTCATGTAATGTATCAGGGAACCTTGTCGTGCAGTGGCAATCCGCAGGAAATGCTGGCTTGCATTCATGACAGAGGCTATGAGGAATGTATTAATTGCGCATTATAGGGGGGATGAAGTATGAAGAATACGGTAAGTATCAGGGACAAGGCACAAGCCGCGGCTGAGAAAAAGGCCGTTCTCGGTGCTGATATAGATTTTTCGACCTTTACTGACAAAGGTATTGACCAGCCTTATCTTTCCGACCCCGCTCAGCTTACTTTGGAACAGCAAACCCAGCTTGAGAGCATTGGTATGGAAATAGCGGGTGGGGAACGGTCAGGAACATATATGCAGATTGATCATTCGGTTGTTCATTGCAATGTTGCCAGCGATGGCGTAGAGATTTTGAGTACAGAGGATGCTTTAAAGAAGTATGAATGGCTGAGTGATTATTGGTGGCAGGCGGTTGAACCGGATGTGGATAAATATACTGCCAGGGCAGCGTTGCATCAGGAACATGGTTATTTTATCAGGGCTTTAGCGGGAAGTAAGATTGATTATCCGGTGCAGGCTTGTCTATATATCGGGCAGGAAGACATTATCCAAGATGTTCATAATATTATTATTGTAGAAGAAGGGGCAGAATTACACGTTATTACGGGTTGTGGCACTGATCCTCATGTAAAAAAAGGTATGCATGTTGGCATTAGTGAATTTTATGTAAAAAAGGGCGGAAAGTTGACATTCACCATGCTTCACCGTTGGGGTGAGGAGGTTGCGGTTAGGCCTCGTACTGGTGTCATAGTTGAAGAGAACGGTTTGTATATTTCGAATTATATCTGTATGCAGGTGGTTCATGATTTACAAATGTATCCGACAACAAAACTGGTTGGAGCAGGAGCTGTTTCTCGAATTAACTCCATTATAGTTGCACCGCCTGGTTCACATATGGATATTGGCGGGAGGGCGATTCTAGCGGCGCCGGGCGCCAAGGCTGAGATTATTGCCCGGACGCTTAGCACCGGTGGTGTAGTGATTAATCGTGGTCATTTGCTGGGGCAGTCGCCGGAAACTAAAGCACATTTGGAGTGTCATGGCTTGTTATTGTCAGAACAAGGTGTTATTCATGCAGTACCGGAATTGGAAGCGCGAACCGGCAATGCTGAACTCAGTCATGAAGCGGCAGTTGGCAAAATTGCTCCGGAAGAAATCGAGTATCTGATGGCACGCGGTCTTAATGAGGAAGAAGCAGTAGCCACGATTGTGCGCGGCTTTCTTAATGTGAATATTGAGGGATTGCCTGAAACATTGACAAAGGAGATTGACGCTGTCATTAAGGAATTTAGTCTTGGGAATTATTCGTAACTGACTGATGCATTGTATGTGAAAGCAAAAAGAGATATTTGACACGGATTACATGTGTTCAAATATCTCTTTAATAGCTAAACATAACATCTTCAATTTAGTTATTGACATAGTAAAATAACTATGATATTATAACATCTGCAGCGACAATCTAACTTATGCGGGAGTGGCGGAACTGGCAGACGCACTAGACTTAGGATCTAGCGCCGCGAGGCGTGCAGGTTCAATTCCTGTCTCCCGCACCAACAAAGAAAAGCTTCTCAGATTTTATCTGAGAAGCTTTTCTTTGTATATGTTTCTTTAAGTCTAAAATAATCTAACATTCTTTTGATAAACTAAATAAGAGAGAAGGAGCTATAAAATATCTTACTGCCAATGCGCTGGAGGGACATATTTGACTGTTCATGCGAAAGTAATGAGTATTCTTACCGTTGTTTTCCTGGTAATTTTGTCAGTGCTAGCCCTGGATTTGGTGCAACAGGGACGATATGACTATGCTCAGAACATATTGGTCAAAATAATTATGTGGATAGGATATTCTTTCTTTGAAATAAAGAACGGTATTCAACTGAACAACACTCTTCGAGCTAGCGTAATGCTAGTGCTTATTAGTGATAGTTTTCTTGGTTTATATTGGGATTTTTATACTACATCTTCAGTTTTTGATAAAGTACAACATGCATTTGGTAGTTATGCGTTTTCTCTGTTTGTTTTTACTATTATTAGTAAACTTAGTCGTCCGGTATTAGGGCGAGGGTTTACCT
>JAEZVB010000062.1 GCA_023443285.1 Bacillota bacterium | reverse complement strand
TATAACCGCACATCTGGCTTTTATGATGCATTACTTACATTGTTCAGTTTTCAGGGAACGTTGTGTTTAAAACTCTGTGTCGTCTGCATTGCAGAGCCGACAGTTATATATGTTATCACGTTTATTTTAACATGTCAACATCTTTATTTTTGGCATTTATTGCTGTCGTTATTCACGCTTGGCTATATTGCCTTGTCTCAAAGCGACTTGCTTATCTTATCATGCTTGTCTTACTTATGTCAATAGTCCTTGTCCTTGTTTTTATTGAACTTCTTAAAGCAACACCAAAAGCAGCACCCCCACCATTACGGAGGTGCTGCTAGCTTTATTATCAGCAATTAATCATTGTTAGCTTTCTTTTCAACAACCGCCAACGCCACAACCTGATCATCCTCGTCTGTCCGCATGACTTTTACGCCCTGCGTACTCCGGCTTGTTACTGATATTGTATCAATCTCCATCCGGATAATAATACCCTCGCTGGTGATTAGCATAAGTTCCTGCCCTGGCAGAACCACTTTTATACCGACAACACACCCCAGTTTTTCTGTGGAATTAGGTTTAATATTTATAACACCTTTGCCACCACGTCCTGTGATCCGGTATTCACCTGTACTTGTCCGTTTGCCATAGCCTTCTGACGTTATTGTCAGCACTTCGCCGTCTCTTTTCACGACATCCATGCCTACTACTTCGTCATCATTATCTAGTGTGATTCCTCTTACGCCATGAGCCGTTCTGCCCATAATCCGAACATCGGCTTCATGGAATACAATGGCTTTTCCGTCCCGGGTACCCATGATGATGTCACATTCACCATTGGTTAGCTTAACGCCAATCAAATCATCATCTTCGTCCAAGTTAATCGCAATTAAGCCGCCTTTGCGGGCAGTATCAAACTCCAGTAGCTCGGATTTTTTCACAGTCCCTTTTTGGGTAGCCATAAACAAATAGCGCTTGGCACCAAACTCTTTGAGCGGAATAACGGCTGTGATTTTTTCATCTTTCTCGACCTGGAGCAAATTGACGATAGCCGTGCCTTTAGCGGTACGTCCGGCTTCCGGCACTTCATAGCCTTTAAGACGGTACATCCTACCCCTGCTGGTAAAGAACAGCAGGTTGTGGTGTGTTGTCGCCACAAAGATATGCTCAACAAAGTCTTCTTCTTTGGTGCCCATGCCGTTCACACCTCTACCGCCCCGTCGTTGACTGCGATAGGTATCGACAGGCAAGCGCTTGATATAGCCTTGGTGTGTCAAAGTAATTACAATGTCTTCTTCGGCAATAAGGTCTTCCATATTCATTTTAGACACATCACTGGTGATAATGGTACGCCGTTCATCACCAAAGCGTTTCTTAACTTCCAGAAGTTCTTCCTTGATGATGTTCATCACTTTACTATCATCTGCAAGTACGCTTTCCAGCCATTCGATAGTCTCCATGATATCTTTGTATTCATTTTCGATTTTCTCGCGTTCAAGACCTGTCAAACGCTGCAGTCGCATATCTAAAATAGCTTGCGACTGCTTCTCGCTTAGGCTAAATTTATCCATTAATGCATTTTTTGCAATTTCCGGGGTTTGTGATTGCCTAATTGTACTAATAACCGCGTCGAGATGGTCCAGCGCAATTTTTAAGCCTTCTAAAATGTGCGCCCTTGCCCGGGCTTTATCCAGCTCAAACTGGGTACGTCGAGTAATTACTTCTTTTTGGTGTTCCAGATAGTACCGCAAAACTTCCTGCAGATTGAGTACTCTGGGGTGGCCATTTACCAATGCCAGCATATTTACGCCAAAGGTATCTTGCAGCTGCGTATGTTTATACAGCAGATTTAAAATAACATCGGCATTCGCATCCCGTCTAAGTTCAATGACTACCCGCATACCTTTGCGGTCACTCTCATCTCTAAGATCGGTAATACCGTCAATGGTTTTATCCCGGACAAGTTCGGCGATATTTTCAATCAGCCTAGCCTTATTAACTTGGTAAGGCAATTCGGTAACGATGATTCGCTGCTTACCATTAGACATGTTTTCAATTCTGGCCTGAGCGCGCATTTTGACACTGCCACGACCAGTAGTATATGCCTGATAGATGCCTTCCCGGCCAAGGATTAATGCCCCTGTCGGGAAATCCGGACCTTTAATGGCCAGCATTAATTCGTTAATGGCCACGTCAGGATTATCAATCATCATGACTAGACCATCAACTACCTCACCTAAGTTGTGAGGGGGAATGTTGGTAGCCATACCAACAGCGATACCGGATGAACCATTAATTAATAAATTAGGAACCCTTGCCGGCAGTACTGACGGCTCTTTTAACGATTCGTCATAGTTAGGGACAAAGTCAACCGTGTTTTTTTCAATGTCAGCTAACATCTCTTCAGCAATTCGTGACATCCTGACTTCTGTGTAACGCATGGCTGCCGCCGAGTCGCCATCAACTGAACCAAAGTTGCCGTGTCCGTCTACCATCATATAACGGGTAGAAAAATTCTGCGCCATTCGTACAGTGGCGTCATATACCGAACTATCACCATGAGGATGATATTTACCGAGCACTTCACCGACAATACGTGCCGATTTTTTGTAGGCCTTATTGGGCGTCATCCCAGCTTCGTGCATGGCGTATAGTATCCGGCGATGAACTGGTTTCAGACCGTCGCGTACATCAGGCAATGCCCTCATAACAATTACGCTCATAGCATAATCGATATATGAATTTTTCATTTCGTCTTCAATTTTGATAGGTAAAACTTTACCTAATCCAAAATCCAAACCATCTTGCATTAAACCACCTCAATAATTCGACATTCTACTATATTTTCCCCATAACTGCAAAAAAATCCTGCCTAAGTTAAACAATAGGCGAAAAGTATCTGAACGATCTGCCTGTAACCCCTTTTATTGTCTAACCATATAATAAACATGAAAAGACAGTTTTATCATAACAGGAGGCGTTTCAATCATGAGCATCTTTTATGTCCTATTGCTTGGCATAGCTGTCAGTATCGACGGTTTTGTAGCCGGTCTCGCTTATGGCTTAAAAAATATCCGAATGCCGTTTGCTTCGTTAAGCATTGTCGGTGTAGTAGCTTGTATTTGCACTGCCGTAGCCATGGCAATTGCTTATCTGGTTGGGCAATTTATTAATACAGATATCGCGATTGTCATTGGTGCCTTACTGTTAATTATGCTCGGTTTATGGAGCCTATTTCAAGAATATTTAACTAAAGATGTTGTCTCCTATGAAGTGGCTGGAGACGTAACTGCACGCAAGCTGACTTTCTCACTGGGACGGTTAGTTATCAGCATTATGGCCAAACCCGAAACAGCCGATGTCGATAAGCTTGGTGTTATAAGCTCACTAGAAGCTGTCTTTCTAGGAGTTGCCGTAGGTGCCGATGCCATGGTTGGTACCTTTGCCGCCGCCCTTATGGGCTCACTGCCACTATATACACCTGCTGTTATCGGCATAATCCACATGATCTGTATTTCCTCTGGATTTTATTCTTCCCAGAAATTGATTTCCGAAAGAATAAAAAAACGCTTTCCTTACTTACCTGGCGCACTCTTGATACTACTTGGTATCCTCAGGCTTGGTTAGACTGGACGCCTAGCCCCCAAACTGATAAACTATAACTACAGGAAAATATACAGGGGGCTATTCTATGGTATACCAAATCCTAACAATTAATCCGGGATCTACCTCAACTAAAATTGGTTTATATCATGACACTACTGAAGTTTTTGTTCAAAACATTACCCATAGCGCGGAGGATATTGCTACATTTCCTTCGATAACCGATCAGTTTAACTATCGTTTAGAAAATATAGCGGCCTTTTTAGCTAAGCAAAATATCAGAGTTAGCGACTTATCTGCTATTGTCGCCCGTGGCGGCTTGTTACGGCCAATGGTCAGCGGTACATATCAAATCAACTCAGCTATGTTGGATGATTTAAAGCATAATTGCTATGGTGCTCATGCAAGCAATCTTGGTGCCCTGATTGCTGACAAGTTAGCCTCAGAAGCTGGTTGCCCAGGTTATATTGTCGATCCCGTAGTCGTTGACGAACTGGCACCGGTGGCTCGACTTAGCGGCCGACCGGAGATCACCCGCAAAAGCATTTTTCATGCGCTTAACCACAAGGCTGTAGCCAAGCGCTTTGCCAAAACCGTTAATCGTTCTTATGACAGTCTTAACTTAATTATCGCGCATCTCGGCGGCGGTATTTCTGTTGCCTGTCATACTCTGGGTAAAGCTGTCGATGTTAATAATTGCCTTAATGGAGAAGGCCCCTTTTCACCGGAACGTGCCGGAACGCTGCCAGCCAAGCAATTTGCCGATAAGATCATCTCGGAAAAATTGGATATAAACACAATAGCCTCTCAGCTAGCCGGTAAAGGCGGTTTAATGGCTCATTTGGGTACTACTGATGTGAGAGAAGTAGAGGGTCGCATTAAGGCAGGCGATGAACAGGCAGCACTTGTTTATCAAGCCATGATTTATACAATTGCCAAAAGTATTGGTGCTGCCGCCATACCAGTCTGCGGCAAAGTTGATTACATCATTCTCACAGGCGGTATCGCTCATTCTGAGCAACTTACTGCCAAATTAAAAGAGTATGTGGATTTTATTGCCCCGGTTATTATCCTGCCTGGGGAAAATGAACTACAAGCATTGGCTGAAGGAGCCTATCGCGTACTCATTGGTGAAGAAACTGCTAAAGAATATTAAGCGTAACAAATGATAAAACTGGGTTAAGGTATCTGCCTTAACCCAGTCTTTTTTATTTACACATCCCAAACAGATACAATCTTATCAAAGGTACAACGGATGATTTTATCTTTATTATTTAGTTTGGTCTTCAAATCCACCTTATCGCCCCATAGATCAACAACATACTTAATTGTCTCCTTAGCATAATTCATCTCTAACTCCCGCCCGTCATAAAGATGTTCCAGTACCAATGTACCATTTTCCACACCCTGCGGGTGAATTTCCGGCACCATTCCGAGTCCAACCAAATTGGCTAATTCATCGCGAATACATTTCCACCCATCTTCATCTGCTACTTCTGTAACTACAATATCCATACCACGCATTTTGTAATTAAACAAACAAAGATCTTGACACAGTTCCTGATTTAAAAAGCGCCGGAGAAACGATTGATCTCTTTCTTGCTCGCGAATTTTAAATATTTCGTCCCTCCCACGATGTTTATCCAAATATTCAAACATTTTAAACCCGATAAAATAAGGGTTGATTTGCCTTTCATGCGGCCGGACAACCAGATTATGCCGTTGCAAAAACTCAAAATGCAAACCTTGCGGTAGTGCAAGGTCATGAAGCATTCGGTAATGCCAGTAACTCGCCCAACCTTCATTCATAATCTTGGTTTCCATCTGCGGTAAAAAGTAAAAGGTTTCTTCCCTGACTATGTTGATCAAATCCCGCTCCCAGTAAGCCAGCTTACCACGACCGCATAAAAAACCCAATAAATCCTGTTTTAAGTGGTCTGGCACCTCGTCAGACGTATCTTTAGCAAGTTCCTGCTTAGTAGGCGGTTTGCCTTCTCCCTGACGCCTAACCTGAAAGCGCAGTGCGTGGGCGGCATCCAGGATTCTCTCAACTTGTTTGGGTCCGATGCTCGGGTCAGCAATATAATCCCTTATCCTGCTGGCATGGCTTTTAAACATTTCGACAGTCAATTCGGCCCTGGTATTCTTAGCAAACAGCCGATTGTTCTTAAAAAAATCATTGTGTCCATACACATGTGCAATGGTTAGAATTTGTAACAACAAGGTATTATCTCGCATGAGATAGGCTATGCAGGGATCAGAATTAATCACCATCTCATAAGGCAAACCGGTTAGATTATACGTATAAAAAGTCTTTTGGCGTTCATAGGCCTTACCATAACTCCAATGGGGATAATGTGACGGCATACCCACATAAGCTTCATAACATAGCATATCTTCATAGCTGCAAATTTCGAACTGCTGCTCATAGCACTGTAACCCTACCTTTTTTACTAGCTCTTCAATCTTATCATTCCATTTTTCCATTTCACTTAGGCTATATTCTACCGTCACCACACATCACCGCCGATCTCAGGACCTGCTCGTGACCCAACTTCTGGTTCGGCCTCTGATTCTTTTTCCAAAATTCGTTTGAGGGCTGGCCAGATATCTTCTTTTTTACCCATAGTCCCAATAATAAAGTTTTTTTCCTTGATTTTTTCCTCTAATTCTCGGCGAATAGTAATACCATAACTATAATTGGCTAAGATTTCAACATAGCCTACCAGATTACAGACACTAACCAACTCTTTTGCTTTCTCGATAGTCCGCGCATTATCTTCTGTCCAGTTATCGCCGTCCGTACAATGAAAGGCATAGATATTCCATACCTCTGGATTGTAGCGCTGCTCAATAATTTCTATAGCCTTCGCATAACCACTGGAAATCATGGTACCGCCAGATTCGCCGTGATGGAAAAATTCCCGTTCATTTACTTCCTTGGCTTCCGTGGTATGCGCAATAAATACGACTTCTACCTGATCATATTTCCAGCGCAGGAATTGATATAGCAAAAAGTAAAAGGTACGCGCCAAATACTTTTTACTCTGATCCATAGAGCCGGACACGTCCATAATACAAAATACTACGGCATTGGAATGACGCCGGATATCTGCTTTAACCCGAAAATATCTGAGATCATCTTCGCGAAACGGTACCCGCTCTTGTACCTGCTGACCATCCCCTTGAAATTCATTACAATGCTTCTCTCTTATCAGGCCTTGCTGCCGTTTGAGTTTTTCGATTAATGTCCGTTTTTTTGCCAGGCGCGGCGGAATACCTTTGCGCTGATAACCTGACTTTTTAAACACATATTCAGACTCTTGCACAGCAAATTTCTTACGCTCTAAATCAGGCAATTTTGCCTCTTCAAACATATAATTAATTATTTCGTCCATGGTGATTTCGGTCTCATAAATTTCTTCTCCTTGCTCACTGCCGGCCTGACCCTTTCCCTTTTCCTGCTGGCTATTGGTTCGACCAATAACCTGGCCACGTTCTTCCTCGCCTGTGCCACTGGCTGTTCCGCCATTATTTTTACCATAAATAAACTGATACTCTTTGATACCGCGAATAGGTATCTTTATTTTTTTTTGCTTACTTTGTCCAATAATGCTTTCATCGGCAATAATATCTCCCAAATTGCGTTTAATGGCGTCTTCGACCAGTTCACGGTGGCGCTTACGGTCATATTGCGAGCGATCTGACTCCCCTGTACGCCCTTCTTTAAAAATTGCCATAACTCACCTCAGCTTTCGCCCTAGTCCTTCCATAGATTATTGGCAGCATATTTGAGCACAACATTACAGCAATGCAAGCAATACCCATTGGCTTTCATGGCTTCTACCATGTTATTAAACTTAGTATCCTGTTCTTTATCTCGTACTCTTGCCTGCGTAATAATGCGGGATAGTTCCTTGACCGAGGCGGTTAATTTCTTCTCAATGGCTTCCTTTAACGGTTCATAGCTGCTATACTCAATTTTTCCACCACTGCGCATAATGGAAAACATATAAGAGGTAACATCCTGGCGAAAACCCTGGGCAGCTGTACCAGTAATACCAATTTGTTCTTCAATGGATTGCATAAATTTGATGTCAGGTTCTAATTCTTCACCTGTATTAACATCCTTTAGCTTGGTTGAATTGACATAAGCCTCGGCATGATCAAGATAATTGTTAAACAAACTTTCGGCCTGCTCCCGGTAACCATGAATAAAGGCTTTGGTGACTTCCTTTTCCAGAATTTTGTTATACTCTTTTTTGATGGTGTCTTGTAATAAACCAAGATAACGTTTCTTTTCATCATCAGCAATGGCTAGTTCCTTAGTCGCTTTAACCATGGTCTCAATAACGGCTATCGGATTAATGCAATTAAACTCGGATTCGGATAACGTAGTATCAAGCACCTTCATAATAAAGCGTGTTGAGATGCCTGTCATGCCTTCACGCGGTGCTTCATCCCGAAGTTCCATTATATCCATTCGCTTAGTTGAGCCCTTTTCCACAATTTCTTCCCCATTATAGATTTTTAATTTGGTAAACGGGTCAGCCTTGGAAGAAGGCGCTAAGCGGGTCAGTATCGCAAACATAGAGGCAACTTCAATAGTATGGGGGGCAATGTGCGCATCAAAGCTACTGTTTTTTAAGACTTTACGGTAAATTTTAACTTCTTCATCAAGTTCCAGACAGTAGGGAACCTCCACTTTTACAATACGATCCAAAATAGCTTCATTGGTATGGTCTGATTTAAATTTATTCCACTCAGCCTCGTTAGAGTGAGCCAGGATAATGCCATCAAAATATATCATGGCACCTTTGCCTGGCGACGGAATTGATTTTTCCTGGGTAGCGGTAATCATGGTATGGAGATACTCTACATCGTTTTTAAACACCTCAATAAACTCGACTACACCGCGGTTTCCTACATTGAATGCGCCATTTAAAGACAATACCCGCGGGTCATCTTCCGGATAAAGATCAAGCTTGGAGATATCGACAGAACCTGATAATACTGAGGTGTCTTGGTTATTGGGGTCAACCGGTGGAACAACCCCTATTCCTTTGCGCGAGCGGATAGAAAACTCTGTTGTCGTCACAGGAAACCGCTCAAATTCACCATTATAATCGTGCTTTAGCCGGTAGCGGCATATTGGACACAAGTCGCCTTCAATCTTTACCCCTAATACTTCTTCAAACTGGGGGCGAAGGTGCTTAGGAATAAGATGCAGTGGTTCTTCGCTCATTGGGCAGTCTTTAAGCATATAAATCGGCGCACTCATCTCCAGCGCCTGTTTTAATGACTCCATGATTGACGATTTACCGGCGCCAACCGGCCCTACCAGATAAAGAACCTGCCGTGATTCCTCACCTTTCATAGCTGCCGAATGGAAATACCTCATAATCTTCATAATGCTTTTATCAATGCCAAAGAAATTATTGACGAAAAAACTATAACGCTTAATTGTATCATTGCCATATACTCGCTTTAAGCGTGGGTTTTCTTCTGTCTTAATAATCTCGATACCAGCTTTAATTAGTAATTCATACATGCGTTGATGGGCTAACATCGCAATTTTCGGGTTTTCTTTTACCACTGCCAAGTAATCTAATAATGTACCTTCGAACTTATATTGCTTGTGCTCGTCGCGATCTCGCTTAATGAGCTTCTCAAAGTCATAGGCCATATTTACTTGCCTCCTTATCCATATTCAGTGGATTAACCTTGAATTATTTTTAAATGTACTAAAATACAAATGACAACAAGGCCATTACACCTTTTTACTAATTTATTACGCCAGTTGAAAAATTGGGCCTGTCTCAAATAAAAAAACGCAATAGATGCTCTATAAACATCTATTGCGTTTCTCTATTTTCCTAAAAAGGTACGTACAAAGCCGGCTTACGCTTGTACAAAAGTACGTAAAACGGTGTGTGCTTACATTAAATGGTTTTTATCACCCTGTTTTTCTCCGACAAACAGCATCCCGATAGTTTTTCCGGTTTTGTCTTTGATCGGTTCGTAGTTTACAATATACCACTGCCGCATAACAGTTGCCCTTCCGATATATTGGCTATCGCGTTCAATTACGGCTTTCTCAACATATTTTGCCGCGGGTGTACCAGTGGCTCGCCGTCCCGTCCTGGTAGTAATTGTAGTAGCAATCCGGGTGTTTCCCTGGAATATCGTACAATCGGCTCCAACCTGTTGCGCAATTCTATCTACCAGTTGTTCATTGTTATTAATAACTTGCTCACCAGCCATCAACTGATTGCTGCTACTAATTCGGACTTCGCCTTGACTAAGCAATAAATTGCGCGCCTTAGTTATTTTATCATTAATTCGCTGCCTGGTATTTTCATCAACAGCGACAAACTGAACTGTGAGTTCTTCCATATTTTGTGCTAAATTATTTAGATCTTCTGTAGAATTTGCAATCTTTTCAACTGTAGCAAATACTTCTTCGCAGGAGGCATTGATCTCTTGACTGGATCCGGAAAATTGGCGGGAAATTGCGGCTATTTCACCGACACTGCCAGCAATATTCTCAATGTTAGTCGTTACACCTTCCGTATTGTTAGCCATAATGCCTACTTGTTCATTGAGTTTCTGACTGATACTGATAATCCGGTTTAATGCCACTTCGGAACCGCTGGCCTTTTCAGCTCCCTGTTGCGCTTTGGTAAGCCCATCCTCGATCGCTGCGACTGTGTCAGTAGTTTCTTTACGTACTCCGTTAATTAATTTAGTTATTTCTTCTGCCGATTGGCGCGAGTCCTCTGCCAATTTGCGTACTTCATCGGCCACAACCGCAAATCCACGGCCTTGTTCACCAGCTCGCGCCGCCTCAATCGCCGCATTCAAAGCCAGTAAATTAGTCTGATCCGCAATTGACGTAATTACCTCAACTATTTGTCCAATTTGACTGATCCTATCAGCTAAACCATGAATGGCCTTAGCTGACACATCCATTTGACCTTTCACTCCAGTCATGGTTATAATAGCTTCCTTGACCTGAGTGGCACCCTCAATGGCACTGGATGTCGCATCTTTTGCCAAATCAGCAGTTTGTACCGCAAGTTGATTAATCTCTTTAACCTGGATACTGGCATCATCGGCCGACTGACTACAGCGCTCCAAATCCTGTACCTGCCGGCAAGAACCTGCTGCTATTTCACCAATACTCTCGGTTGTTAGGCGCATAGATTCTGCTGTCTGCTTCGTGTATTCAGACAAATATTTACTGTCTTCCAATACTTTTCTACCAATCTGAGTAATCTCGCTCACTAAATCCGAAATTTTTTCCATAACATTATTAGTGTTATGAGCTAACTGACCAATTTCATCGTTTGTTTCAATATGTATTTTTTGCTTTAAGTCGCCACCGCCAGCAGCCATTTCCCGCAGGCTAATTAGTAATTTCTTTATTGGTTCAGCAATAACTTTAGCAACAATAATTGACCATATAAATAATACCACTACTGTAAAAATTATATAAATATACATAATTGCTTGAATCGAGCTAGATGACAAAATACTTATTAACAATAAAAAACCAATTAGCGGGACAATACCAGTAAAAAACAAACATATACTTAATTTTCCACTAATACCGGTAAGCCATTTTTTTATAGATAGCATCTATAATCACTCCTTTCATAAAATAATTCTTTTCATTATCATAATAATCGGTTGTGAAATTTCTGTCAATTGATGTGTAATATTTTTTGTTAATTTTTGTTAATTTTTATATTGGCATAATAAAAAAAATAATGTCACTTTTTGACATTATTTTTTAAACAACACTTAATTTTTTATTGACTGGTATAGCAACAATAGAGATACCAAATTTTAAACCTTTTTAATTTCGCTAGCGATTACCTTGTCAGCAGCTACACGGGAAAAACAAATTTCGGCAGTAAGCTGTTCAAAAAAATTCACATTAAAATTGCCTGGAATTATGCCATTCGTAGTTCGATTACTATGAAAACCAATAACTACTCCCTGAACAGTTGCCCTTACCTTGCTTCCAGGCAAAGGAATACCCCGTAACGGATTAAAATCAAGTGGCGCAATATAATAATTCAAAACTCCGTCACTGTTTACTACTAACCGGTTAGGATCAGAACCATCTGCTGTATAGATAGCATCAGTAGGGGCAGCTGGTTTGAGCCCTCTGTCAGTGAGAAACCATGCAGTATATACACCTTGCGGAATTAATCCTTCAGCTGACAGAGAAATACTCCCTGTTCCGTTATCATAGCCACACACTTCACCACTTGCTGTGGCTTGTACCCAAAAACCTGCATCAATCGCCGGCGGCTTATTAGCGGCCAATACATCAAATTCCAGCTGGCAGCAGCCCTGGCAATTATCAGCTTTCCTACCGTCCACATACTTCATCTCCTTTTTGCAAGGTCATTGTTATTTATATAGTATATGTTAGAAAAATTACATAAGTTCCTTGCAAAAAAATCGAGACTGATCTTATAGAATCAGTTTCTTTAAAGAGCGGACAAGTCTACTTTATTATTTTAGGGATAGGTTGTATAATATTTGTAATTATTCCAGCGGGAGGATGCTATTGTGACTGAAGTATTAGGAAAAAGTGCGTCAAAAATCCAAGAAGAACTTAATAAATACGGTCTGGAGCTAAAGGTAGTTACCATGCAAGCTTCTACCCGAACTTGTGTAGAAGCAGCCAACACCATTGGCTGTGAAGTTGGTCAAATCGTGAAATCCATGATTTTCCGCGGTAAAACTTCCGGTATGCCTGTACTTATTGTAGCCAGCGGTAATAACCGTATTAACGAAAAAAAGATGAAAGAATACCTGGGAGAGGCGATCTCCCGACCTGATGCTGACTTTGTTCAAGCAATGACCGGTTTTGCTATTGGTGGTATCCCACCTATCGGTCATACCAATAAAATTACATGTTTCATTGATGAAGATCTATTTGCATATAAAGAGGTCTGGGCAGCTGCTGGCACACCGTTTGACGTATTTAGGCTTACACCTGATCAATTATCAACAATTACCCAGGGACAGATTATTAGTGTTAAATAATTGTGATCTTTTCAGTAAACATACTCATGGAAAATCCCACTAGTTTATGTCTAGCGGGATTTTTGTATACATCAATTACTATTTACTGCCACTCACAAATATGATCATTTACCCCATCGAATTATTGCTGCTCCCCAGGTCAAGCCTCCGCCAAAACCTACTATCGCAATAATATCTCCCTGTTTTATCCTGCCACATTTTACACCTTCATCCAGCGCAAGTGGGATAGATGCTGCTGAGGTATTGCCATATTTATCAACATTAATAACCACTCTCTCCAGCGGTATATTAAAACGCTTAGCAGCCGACTGAATGATCCTTAGATTGGCTTGATGGGGCACCAAATAGTTAATATCTGATGGTGAAAGCTGAGCATGATCCAGAGCCTTTTTTACCGTATCCCCCATTATTTTAATGGCAAATTTAAATACCTCGTTACCATCCATCTGGATAAAATGGAGACCTTGTGAAATGGTTTCCCCTGTTGTAGGTATGCGTGATCCGCCTGCGGGCACCTTAAGAAGATCACCACCATTTCCTTCTGCTCCTAAGTCTAACCCGATAATTCCGTAGCCGGAACTTACCTCACCTAATACCACTGCGCCTGCTCCATCACCGAATAGTATGGCTGTATTTCTGTCTTGCCAGTCAGTAATTGTTGATAATGTCTCGGCACCAATAACTAATACTTTTTTATAAGTTCCTGCTTTGATAAACGCATTAGCAGCAGACATTCCATAAATAAACCCAGAACAAACTGCTGTTAGATCAAAAGCAGCGGCATTAACTGCCTTAATATTTTTCTGTACCAGACAAGCTACAGATGGAAACACCATATCTGGCGTAACCGTTCCAACAATAATCAAGTCAATCTCTTCGGCTGCCACACCAGCATCCTGCAACGCCTTTTCCGCTGCTTTAGTTGCTAAATCTGAAGTAGCTTGGCCTTTATTTACAATTCTCCTTTCTCTTATCCCAGTACGCTCAACAATCCATTTATCTGAGGTATCCATCTTTTTTTCTAAGTCACAATTAGTCACAATTTTATCAGGAACATACGAACCTATTCCTAAAATACCTACATATCTTTCGTTCATAATGTGGCCTCCTTATAAGATTCTTACAGTGTTGTTACAATTATTAATTTCATTATTATTTCATTTTAGTACGAAAAATAATACAACTAATATATTTAAATATACAGGTCTAGTCTTTCATTTTAAACTACAATAGCTCAAAAATAAAGGAGGAAAACAAAATTAAACTAGGAGCACGCATTATAAAAACAGGCATCGCGGTAACAATCACAATGTTTCTCTGTAAAATATTTAACCTTGAGCCCGCCTTCTTTGGTGCTGTTTCAGCTGTTATCAACATGCAGCCATCCATCTTTTTGACAATAAAGACTGCCAAAGACCAAATACTTGTTCACATTTTGGGAGTAGTTACCGGATTGGCTTTTGGTTATCTATTTGGCAGCAGCCCAGTTATTATGGGTGTTATCACCATTTTACTGATATCCTTACATATAAGGTTTAACTTTCAAAGCAGTATCACTATGGGTATTATTGCCGCTTTATTTATTTTAAGCTCCAGCACTGAACAATTTTTGCCTCACGCTCTAGCTAGGACACTCGTAATCTTTACCGGTCTTATTGTTGCCATGGTTATTAATATAACCCTTTGGCCTCCCCGTTTCAAAACGCAATTTGCAGAAAAACTCTATGAAAGTAATCAACAGGCTGTTTTTTATTTTTGCCAGGCCATTCAGGACTATGTTCAACTTGATAAACAAGTTCCACCTGTACATCACAAGCAAAAGAAAATCGTGCACAAATTAAATAAAGAAGCACGCGCATTATTGCAATTTATCAAAAACGAAGGAGATTTACTAACTTCTATTGCTTCCCCTCAAAATAACATGTTGATTACTGCCGAAAAATTTATTGATTATAACCAATCGCTAATCGGTAAAGCCGACCGAATTTATGAGCTGTTACCTGATCGCTTTGACCGGCGGTACCAAGCTGGTTTACCACCTATCAGTCAAGAATTTAAAGATATTCTCGAAATATTGGAAAGCGGTTGTACAACTATAACGAGAGTAAACAGCAAATTACGGTCTGCTATTATTGATGAGGCTATAGTTGAGCCTGAAGAAATCCAGGAAGAGTATTGGGAAAAATTAATGCACTCCATTGAACAATGGCAGCTAACTCATGCCGGCAGTTATAATCTTCACGCTTTACTTGATGCAGCCGTAACCGCAAATGAAATCAAATGGGCTTCCCGTCAAGCAAAAAAACTCTTATATGAATGCACTTCTGCGCATACCTTAAATAATGAAGATGAAGAATAAGTAGCAATACTATAAAGCTAACGTGTTTCTATCCCGGTAAAAAAATGACTGACGCAAATCCGCCAGTCATTTTTATTTTGTTATTCTATATTATTTTAATCGATTGTTTAATTATATATCCAAATTTCTAACCTTACTGGCATTATCCTCAATAAATTTTCGCCTTGGTTCTACTTTATCGCCCATTAATACGGAAAATATATCATCAGCAGCCATGGCATCTGCCAAATCAACGCGAAGAACAGTCCTTGTTTCCGGATTCATAGTTGTATCCCATAACTGTTCAGGATTCATTTCTCCTAAACCTTTGTAACGCTGAACATTTATATTCTCACGGCCAATTTTATTTAACAGGTTGTCTAACTCTTCGTCACTGTAGAGATACCAGCTTTCTTTTCCTTTTTTGATAAGATACAGTGGTGGCTGAGCAATATAAACATGGCCATTTTGAATTAGTGGCTGCATATGACGGTAGAAGAAGGTTAACAACAAAGTTCTTATATGAGCACCGTCTACGTCGGCATCTGTCATGATAATTATTTTACCATACCGGCGTTTTTCTAGATCAAATTCTTCACCAATGCCGCTGCCAAACGCCGTAATCATGGCTCTGATTTCTGCATTAGTAAGAATTCTATCCATCCGGGCTTTTTCTACATTAAGTATTTTACCACGAAGCGGTAAAATTGCCTGAAAGCGACGGTCGCGACCCTGTTTGGCGCTGCCACCGGCGCTGTCACCTTCGACTATATATATTTCGGTCTGGTCGGGATCCTTTATGGAACAATCGGCTAATTTTCCTGGCAGCGAACTAGATTCCAAGGCACTTTTACGTCTGGTCAGTTCCCGCGCTTTACGGGCAGCTTCCCGAGCCCGGGAAGCCATAATAGCTTTTTCGATAATTTTCTTGGTTATGGATGGGTTTTCTTCAAAAAATTCATTAAGCCCCTCTGAGACAATATTATCAATTACACCTCGAACTTCGCTATTTCCAAGCTTAGTCTTAGTTTGTCCTTCAAACTGAGGCTCCTGTATTTTGACGCTGATGACAGCAGTCAAGCCTTCCCGTGCATCTTCGCCACTTAAATTTTCATCGTTTTCCTTGATTACATTTAGTTTCCGTCCATAATCATTAATCGCCCTGGTTAAGGCAATTTTGAAACCGCTTAAATGAGTACCGCCTTCCTGGGTATTTATGTTATTAACAAAGGAGTGTATGTTTTCGGCATATCCATCATTATACTGAATTGCAATTTCTGCGAGTGTGGTGTCTTTGGCGCCATTTAAGTAGATAGGAGCAGGATGAATAACATCTTTATTTTTATTTAAATGCTCTACAAAAGACGTAATGCCGCCCTCATAATAAAACTCTTGTTTTTCTTCAGTGCGTTCGTCTTCTAAGGTAATTGTTAAACTTCTGTTAAGAAAGGCCAATTCTCTTAAACGACTTTTTAAGGTATCAAAGCTATATTCTAATTCTTCAAATATCTCGGCATCAGGTTTAAAAGTAACCTTGGTACCGGTTTCTTCTGTTTCCCCAATAATAGTAAGACTTTGCGCGGTATAACCACGCTCAAAGCGAATAAAATGAATCTTACCATTGCGTTTTACTTCTACTTCCATCCACTCAGACAATGCGTTTACTACAGAAACACCAACCCCATGGAGACCGCCGGAAACCTTATAGCCTTCACCGCCAAATTTACCCCCGGCATGCAAGATAGTAAGAACAACTTCCACTGCTGGTTTCCCTGTTTCATGCATATCTACTGGAATACCGCGTCCATTATCGATAACGACAATACTATTGTCTTTACGTATTTTTACCAGAACTTTATCACAATAACCTGCTAACGCTTCATCAATACTATTATCAACCACTTCGTACACTAAGTGATGGAGTCCTCTGGCTGAAGTGCTGCCAATATACATGCCAGGACGTTTGCGCACAGCCTCTAATCCTTCAAGAACTTGAATTTGCTGCGCACCATAATCACCATTGACTAATGTATCATTTATATCTTCCATATTGCTTAACCCCCGTTATTCCTCGTCTCCAACTGGTACAAAGCCAGCACGCTTTTTCAATGTTTGCGATGATATTGCGGAAAAATATATATCTTCGTCGGTTATAATAAAACTTTTTGCACTGTTATCAGAGATATCAATAATCTTATTTCTTGCTTTTATATTGTTTATATACTGATTGGTAATTGCTGAATTAGTAATTTTTAAATCCAAAATAGCAATTACACTCCGCAAAGGAACAACAGTATCAGCGCCTAGATGCAGAAACATAATTTTTCCTCCTGACTTTTTCCGCAAGCCGCCCTTTTATCTTGCAAATTACATTGTTAATTATTGCTTCATTGATCCTATCTGGCTTCACGCCTGTCATCAACATAACTAATGTAGCCTCATTAAGTTTGTCCCAGCCAGGTTCAAACAACTCATGAATAAGCTTATGAACCAGTCGTTTTTTGCAAGTGTGATACTCACGCGGGCTACAAGGAACAAATTTGGAAATTTCCTGATAAGTAAGCCAGGGAGCCTCTTTTAGTAATTTGTTAATAGCCTGCTTATTTTCTTGTTTGTAATTAAGACTGCAAGCAGTGCAATAGTTTTGTCCCGGAGGTACTAATACACTGCAATTTTTGCAGGATTGCCAACCTTCATTTTTCTTAGTTTTATTAATACCTGTTTGCTTTATTAAAACATAATAGCATTTTTTCCTTAAATTATCATCTTTAATAGCTTCTGTTGTCTCCCACACAGCCGCTAATTCCTGTGAATCCAGTTTAGCTGGTTGTAATAAAGGAATATTCTCCCCGCCTTCTCCATAATTCTGGTATTTTTTTAAATCTCCTGCTTGAAACCTTATGTCTGTGACCAGTTTTTCGTTAAGAAATTTGTTAATTTTATGGATAATACCTGGTTTTAGCATCATCAAATGATGACTCCAAACCGAATTATTAACAGCTAATAGAAGTACACCACGCTGAATAGAAATAGGCCATGCATGACTGGAAATTTCCTCACCGGCAATTTCTTGCCAATGAACAATAACTGATTGAGCATTATATTGTTTAGTAATCCCCATAGATTTTAAGGTGCTTGGCATTAAGTCCTTTATCTGAAACATACTTCACCCCGTTACCATTCCACCCTGGATATGATAAAATTTCCCGAATTTTACTTGGGAAAAATACTGTTCATCAGCAGCAGTGATAAAAGTCTGGACACGTTCTCTAATAAATAAGAGTAACTCAGAACGGCGTGCGGCGTCAAGTTCACTCATTACATCATCAAGTAGCAAAATAGGGTATTCACCGGTTTCTGATTTAATAAATTCTAACTCCGCCAATTTCAAAGCCAACACCCCAGTGCGCTGCTGACCCTGTGATCCAAAATTTCGTAAGTTTTTACCATTTACCAAAAATATCAAGTCATCTCGATGCGGTCCGATGCTGGTACTGCCATTAATTATATCCTGCCGGCGTTGCTGAGTAAGTTGCTCCTGATACCATATAAGCAAGTTATCTATTTTATCTTGTTTAGTGCCACTCATATAATAATTTACCATAAGGCTTTCTTTGCTAGAGGTAAGTTTACGATGATGCAGATTAGCCAGCATAGTAAGTTTTTTTACCGAATCTATCCTCTTTTGCGTAATAATTGCAGCTGACTTGGCCAATTGTTCATCCCAGGGACAGAGTAAGTCAGCATTAGCTCTGCCTTCCCGGATTTTTTTCAATAGGTTGTTACGTTGTCCTAATATCCTGTTATAGTTTAATAATTGCCGGTAATATACGGGATTAGCCTGTGATATTTCATTATCCAAAAAGCGCCGACGTAGAACCGGCGCTCCTTTTATCAACAATAAGTCTTCTGGCGAAAATAGTATAGCATTAAGAGAACCAATAACTTCTCTAACCGGCAAAGAATGACTATTTAATAGTATCTCCTTATTCTGACCGTTTATAAATTTAAACTTTAGCGAATTCTCAACATCCTGTCGAAAAAAAATAACGTCGACACTGGCTGCTGACTGCTCCCAGCGTATTAATTCCTGCTCGGTGGTTGTTCGATGTGAGCGTCCCATAGCCGCTAAATATAGAGCTTCAATAAGATTCGTTTTCCCTTGAGCATTGGGACCAATAAAGACATTGGTATTAGCTGTAAAATAAAGCTGTAAATCTGTATAATTACGAAAATTATGTAAAGTAAGTTGATTTACTCTCATGCCTCACCTGTAACTATTCTCCAGCAGCCAATTCCCTCAATTTCCACAACATCACCAACAAATACTTTTTTTCGGCGCTCTGTAACGATATTACTATTTAATTTAATTAGTTTATCTTCAAGTAATGGTTTAATTTGGGCTCCGTTATCAATAATACCCGCCCATTTTAGCAGCTGATCAATATTAATCGATGCAGTATATATTTCCATTTCTTGCATGGCTTTTCCTCCATTTTTAATAAAAATTAAAGAAAGAGTAAGATTGTCACCTAGTTTATGAAACAATCTCACTCTTTATCCGATGACCAAATCGCTCTAAAAATCCCAGCTTCTAGAAGTGGGATTTAAGAGCGATTAAGTCCCTGGATAAGTGCGACTATAAGCTTCAGACGGGGTTAAAATCCCACCTGAAGCTAAGTCTTCTATATCCGATGACCATGTAGGGTAATAGTTAGTTAGTACGAACCGGGGTTATGATATAGGTATAAGTTTCGTCATTATTTGGTTTTATACTGGCTGGACTTAGGGGTGTATTTAAAGAAAAGTAAAGTTCGGTAGAACCAATATTTTTTAAGATATCGGTTACGTACTTGGCATTAAAGGCAATAGCTATTTCTGTGCCGTCGGTTTGTACCGGGATAGTTTCATAAGCTTTACCGATATCAGGATTATTAGAGGTAATAATGACTTCGTCATTATTAAATTGAAATTTAATTACATTATATTCACCATCTTTAGCCATTAAAGAAACACGCTCTACCGCATCCATAAATAGAGCCGTGTTAATAGTTGATGTAGTATCAAATTTTGGAGGTATAACCCTGTTATAGTCAGGATATTGACCTTCAATTAAGCGTGATTCCAGATAAACATCTTCAAAACTAAAGGCTACTTTGCTTTTCTCCCAGCAAATAGAAACATCAATAGGAAGTTCTGAGGTTAACAAACGGGCTAATTCATTAAGGATTTTGGAAGGAATAATAATTTTAAGATTACTTCCTGCAGTGTTGTTGGTAGCACTCTTTTTGAATGCTAACCGATGGGTATTTGTTGCCACCATTCGAACATCCTCATCAGTTAATTCTAACAAAGCACCTGTAAATATCGGACGGCTTTCTTCTGAAGAACATGCAAATGTGGTTTTTTTTATGAGATCGCGTAAAACATTATCTTTGATAATAAACGAATTTGTTATACTTGTTTTTTCAAATAATGATTTTAATACCGGAAATTCTACGGCAGGTAAGCTTAATAGATTAAATTGGGAAGTACCTGCTGTAATTTTAATAGTATGGTCTTCATCAGAAGCAGCAATCTCCACGATTTCACCAGGAAGTCGTTTTACTAACTCTTGAAAATAGCGACCAGATAATACAATTTTACCGGGGATGTCTACTTTTGCGTCTAATGTGCAGCTGATACCAATTTCATAATCAGTGGCTTGTAGTTGTAATTTATTATCTTCGGCTGATAAAAATATTCCGGATAAGATAGGTAATGTTGATTTGGCTGAAACAGCTTTTTGGACAATTTGTACGGCGTGCTGCAGTTTATCTTTAGCACAACTGATTTTCATAGAAAAGGCCTCCTTGCAATTGTATCGTTAGAAAAGTTTAAGAGTTAACGTGTATATTATTATTAGTTTAAACATATAGTAATAAAATAGCCGTAATAGTAGTAGGTGCTGTTGATATGTTGATAAATATGTCGAACACGTAAGAATCATAGAAAAAGCATGTTAATAATATGTCGATAAGTTATATAGCAGTTATCAACATATTCACAGGAAATTCGTTAATTAAAGTTATCAACATTTTGTGTACATAGTAATACAGTAGTTATAAACAGAGTTATACACTTATGACTCAATGCGTTTAATGAGTTCTTTAACAGTATTGTTTAATTTGGCATCTGAATTACGTTCTCTATGAATTTTGTCATGGGCATGTATTACTGTAGTATGATCGCGACCACCAAAAATTTCACCAATTTTAGGTAAGGATGTTTCGGTTAACTCACGGCATAAATACATGGCGATCTGTCTGGGAAAAGCAACATTACGGGTGCGTTTTTTAGCGGAAAGATCTTCTAGTTTTAATTTAAAGTGAGCAGCGACAATATCCTTGATAAGATCAGTGGTAATTTGCTTTGGTCGCCCATTAGGAAAGATATCTTTTAGAGCTTCGGTGGCTAAATCTATGTCAATTGGCTGATTATTGAGAGAGGCATAAGCAACTACGCGAATAAGAGCACCTTCTAGTTCGCGAATGTTGTTCTCAATTCTGCTGGCGATATAAACAATTACTTCATTAGGAACATTAAGACTTTCTATCATAGCTTTTTTTCGTAATACGGCTATACGGGTTTCTAAATCAGGAGGTTGAATATCGGTTATTAGCCCCCATTCAAAGCGAGAACGAAGCCTATCTTCCAGTGTTTGGATTTCTCGCGGTGGACGGTCACTGGATATAATAATTTGTTTATTAGCATCATGCAATGTATTAAAGGTATGGAAAAACTCTTCTTGAGTATGTTCTTTTTTAGAAAGAAACTGTATATCGTCAACTAACAGCACATCAATATTGCGATAACGCTGCCGGAAACTTTCCGGGTTGCCGCTAATAATTGAGTTAATAAGTTCATTAGTAAATTTTTCGCTTGAAATATAAACAACTTTTATATTTGGATTATTTTCTTTAATACGATGGCCGATGGCATGCATAAGGTGAGTTTTCCCTAGACCTACACCGCCATAGATAAAAAATGGATTATATACTTGGGCTGGTGCTTCGGAAACGGCTAGTGAGGCAGCATGAGCCAAACGGTTAGAATTGCCGATAACAAAAGTAGAAAAAATGTATTTTGGATTTAAGTTAAATTCTTCTGGCGGTAAGATTATGTTTGATTGATTGCTACGTCTTTCTTTTAGGGAATGTATTTTCTCGGTTTTGCCAGTTGAAGGTGTAGGTGTGTTAGGTGAAAATGTTGCCGCAGCTTCAGGAATATAACCAATATCATCTAGATATTTTAAAAAATCATTGTTTGTATCGTCTGAAATAGGTTTATCTAGCGCAATAGATTCAATATCTGGCTGTTTATTCAGTAGTTCAGGTGTTGGTGCAACTGCAACCTGTACATCTTCTGATTCCATATCTAGTAATCCAGTTTCTTCGACAACTGCCAAGTCAAGATCAATATCAATATCCATATCCATATTAATGAAAACAATATCAAAATCTTTATTTGAGGCAGCTTTTAAAGCATCTTTAATAACTGGGACATAACGGCTTTCTAGCCATTCTTTCACGAATTGTTTAGGAGTACCAATTTCGATAACATTATTATTAATAGATAATGGCATAGTGGATTTGATCCATGTTTCAAAAAGCGGCTTAATAAAGGCTTTTTGCATATGTACCAAAGCGTGTTGCCAAATACTTGCCATATATGCGGTATCTGTGCTCATGGAGTAGTCAGTCCTTCCTGTCATGGGTTTTCCACAAAAATTGTAGGCAATTAACATAAGTTATCCACAAAGATATCAACAACTGTTAATATCTTTTGTGTGGAGAGTGTTTTAGGCGAAAAAAAAAACAGCAATAGGACATAATAATCCCGGAAGTGGTAATTGTCCAAATAGTAGCCATTGTGGATAAATCTGTGTATAAGTAGGAATTTTTGGGGATAAGTATAAAATTAACGATATTGCGTAATGTTATTAACCGCACTGTGGATAAATTAATACATTTATATTAACAAATCATGTGACAGTTATCAACAAGATATTTTATCTTACTCTAAAAAGGTAGTAATTTATCCACAGATATACTTATTTATTCAGCTAGATATTCTTGACATGAGACCTTACGCTAGTCTATAATCTAAGCTAGTGAAATTTTGTAGATTTCAAAGCTTTTCCCTTTCATGAGGAGGTGTAATAATGAAACGTACCTATCAACCAAATACGTTGTGGAAAAAAAGAACCCATGGTTTCCGTGAGCGTATGTCATCCATTGGTGGTCGTCTTGTACTTAAAAGAAGACGCGCTAGAGGCAGAAAAAAATTATCAGCATAGTAGGCCGCTTTCGTGGCCTATTTTTTCCATCTCACCAGAAAGTATTACTTTCTTATGAGAACAGAATAAGGATTAACATCAGCATCCACCTTTTCTGAGGGGTTGTAAGATGTGTTTTCTTTATTGGTTAAAAATTTATGAAACCGGATGATTAACAACATGGTCAAAAGGTTTACCTTACCCAAAATGGGCAGACTTTGTCAAAATAAAAGTTTTCAGGCAGTGTATCGATCAGGCAAGTCATATGCCAATAAAAATTTGGTATTATATGTCTTGCCTAATAAGTCTGTCGGTCGCCGTGTTGGTTTTGCAGCCGGTAAACGACTAGGCTCAGCTGTTGTACGTAATCGTCTGAAGCGTTTATTAAGGGAAGCCTACAGACATCATCAAGAAAGAATAATAACAGGTGTTGATTTAGTGCTTGTTGCCCGCCAGCCCATGGTGAAGGCTGGGGTAAATCAAGCAATAAAAGCTTTTCTGGATATTTGTGCCAGAGCAAATATTTTGGTAAGATAATCATGAAGAGAATGATTACTTTACTGATTATTAGTAGTATTACATGTTATCGCCTGTTTATTTCACCATTAAAACCGCCTAGTTGCCGGTTTGTGCCTACTTGCTCGGAGTATGCACTTATGGCTATTGAAAAGTATGGGGTTTATCGTGGTGTGGTAATGGCTGTTAAACGTATTTTGCGTTGCCATCCATTCCACCCAGGAGGATATGATCCTGTTTAAATAAACACCAACCATTTGCAGGAGGGAAATTTTTTGGATTTTTTTAGTTTTGATTTTTTAAGTAACATAATGCAAAGTGCATTGACTTTCTTTTATAACTTAACAGTGAATATGGGTTTTGCTAGTTATGGTATTGCCATAATTTTGCTTACTTTAGCTATTAAAGCGATATTATATCCATTGACTGTTAAACAAGTAAAGTCAATGAAAGGCATGCAGGATATTCAGCCTAAGATGAAACAATTGCAGGAAAAATATAAAGGTAATCCAGAAAAGCTAAATAAGGAGTTAGCAGCTCTTTATAAGGAAGCAGGCGTTAATCCGTTAGCAGGATGTTTGCCATTAATTGTGCAAATGCCATTCTTGATTGCTATTTTCTTTGCTATTCGTGATTACCACTATGTGCAACAACCTCCAAGCTTTTTGTGGATGACAGATTTGGCGCAACCTGATGGTACATATATTTTACCAATTCTATCTGCTGTCACTACCTATATCCAACAAAAACAAACAACTTCGGAAATGACACAGCAAACTAAAATGATGATGATATTTATGCCATTGTTTATCGGCTATATTAGCTTAACCTTCCCAGGAGGTTTAGTGCTTTATTGGGTAGTGAGCAATCTATTTCAGATTTTTCAACAATGGTTCATGTATCGCAATAAACCGTCAGTTGCTGGTGAGGAGGCACGCTAAGAATGAGTGGTAAGCTTAACACTGTGGAGAAAACAGGAAAAACCATTGAAGAAGCAATTGAACTGGCCCTTGTAGAACTTGGAGTAACCCGCGATCGAATTGATTATGAGGTATTGGAAGTTCCTAATAAAGGATTGTTCGGGTTTATTGGTTCTAAGCTTGCCAGAGTAAGTGTGACTGTTCGTGCTATTGATCCGGTTGAGGAAGCAAAAACTTTTTTAACCAAAGTTTTTGCGGCTATGAATATTACTGTTCTTATGGAAAAGCTGACACATGAGGATCATATCGTTATTAATCTTCGTGGTGAAGACTTAGGTGTGCTAATTGGTAAGCATGGTCAGACCTTAGATGCGCTTCAATATCTGACTAATTTGGCAGCCAATCGTGATGCGACTGAGCGTAGTCGAATAATTCTTGATGTTGAGGATTATCGCAAAAGGCGAGCCGAAACATTATCAAGGCTAGCTATGCGTCTGGCAGATAAAGTTAAGCGGCGTGGCGAACGGGTGGTGCTAGAACCTATGAGCCCACAAGAACGTAAGATTATTCATATGGCTTTACAGAATGATTATAGAATTGTAACTTATAGCGAAGGCGATGAGCCATATCGCAAAGTAGTTATTGCTTTAAAAAATAGCAGCAAATAAAAATACCGGGGGAATGAATATCCCCCGGCTTTCTATTTATATTTATAATGCAATTATTGTGCGTTGCGTGGATTGCCCACATTGGGGACACCGTAAGTCAGCAGAGGCATGTTCAAGCGTAGCTTCTGAGATATGCCCACAGGCATGACAACTGGTTTTGATTGTAGTTATATATCGTTTCGCTGCTTTGGCTTGTTCTATCGAGTGCTTACTAGCAAGTAAAAAATCGGACGGTATGGAAAATACATCGTTTTGTTGGCCGGACGTATCCTGATAACTTACCGTTAATAGGGATTCCTGCTCATTAGTTATAATGGAATGATTTATTTTGCTGTAAGGGATGATTAACCATCGGGAGTGGTTGTCGCCGGCCGGTTTGTCAATGAAATATATAGAATGGCTGGAAATTACCAAGGCACCTGTTTCGTCTAAAAAGCGGGCAGGAACAATACGGTGGATAGCTTCGCCTAACCAAAGATTATCGGGAACAGTGGCGAGCAGAGTTTGAATTTCTGGGCTTATATTAAAAAACTCTCGGTATTTTTTTGATATAGGTAAAGCAGGCGGGACGCCATCAGGCAGGATAGCTATGGCCGCATTTTCCCCGGAAAAAGCATTATAAACGGGAACAATATTATCTACATTCCCTTTGTAAATAATAATGGAAGGTATATTATCTAACGCCATTTTTATGGCCAACCGTCCACGCAATAACGTTTTTTCCAGACAACTGATCAATTTTTCCCGGTGGGAGCACCCTTTTAAAATAACACTATAATATTTGTACTCACTGCTCATACCGTCACCTCGCTCTCATAAATATTGTACAATGCTTGAGAGTAATTGACAATAATAAGAAAAATGAAAATGGATTGCTTTGTTTTTTATAAACAGTTTATTATAATATAGGATATAACATGTCGTACTGGGGTGTTTTTTTTGGATATTATTAACCCGGAAATTATTGTTTTCTTACTTGTTGCCGGTTTTGTAGCTGCTTTTATTGATTCGGTAGTGGGTGGCGGGGGGCTAATATCCTTGCCGGCCATGATGCTTACCGGATTACCGCCTAGTGTAGTGTTAGGTACTAATAAGATTGCCAGCACTATGGGTTCTTTGACAAGTACACTTTCATTTTTGCGATCAGGAAAAATTGATTGTTATTTAGCGGCATGGCTGTTTCCTTTATCTTTTATTGGTTCAGTGCTAGGAGCCTACACTGTGCGACATATCCCTTCTGAATTTTTGAAACCGCTGGTCGTCGTGTTACTGGTAGTCGTTGCTATTTATACTGTATTTAAGAAGGATTGGGGTTCGGAGTCGACCTATCTCGGCCTTACGACCAAAACAAAATATATAATCGGTTTTACCACATTTGGTATTGGTTTTTATGATGGCTTCTTTGGTCCGGGTGCAGGCTCGTTTTTTATTTTTTCCTTTTTATTACTTGGTTTTGATTTTGTCGTAGCGGCCGGTAATGCTAAAGTTATGAATTTTGCCAGTAATATTGGTGCAGTGATAACCTTTATCTATCTTGATTCTGTTAATTTCCAGTATGGGCTTATTATGGGGGGCGCGATGATTGCCGGTGCTATTGCCGGATCACGACTGGCAATAAAAAGTGGAGTTACGTATGTTCGGCCGCTGTTTATCGGTGTTACTGGTCTCTTAATTGGCAAGCAGTTTTGGGATTTAATAATGAAGTAAATTGATTAGGTATAACAGTTGCAAGATAGCATAATGGCTGAACTGAAAAAGACTACCCGAAGGGGTAGTCTTTGGTTTTAAAGAATGAATTTATCTACCAGGTCAATTAACTGAACGATTTCCGGTTTGGAAACTTGGCCGCTGGCTCCGATTGACTGGCCTTTTAAACGCATTTCGTCATTAATAAGCGACGAGAAGATAATAACAGGTAAATGTTTTAGTTTCTCATGCTCTTTGATGCGTTTGGTGAGATGATGACCGTCCATTTGCGGCATTTCAATATCAGTGATTACCAGTTGTAATTTGTTTTCAATTGGTTGACCATCAGCCATTAGTTTTTCAATATGCTGCCAGGCATCCTGACCATTTTCGGTTACGATGATATTCGGGTAGCCGGCATTATGCAATGTACCTAGCAGTAGATCACGCAGTAGTTTAGAATCTTCGGCAACCAAGATAGTTTTATTTTTGCGAATATCCATAATATTGGCAGAAGCTGTGGTAATTTGATTAAATTTCTCGTTCATTTCGGGGTTAATGTCTGAAACAATTTTTTCAAAGTCTAATAATACTACCATTTTTTCCGCCATTTTTATGATGCCGACAACCATATCAGAGTTGGCAATATTTGGTGGTGGTTCCATAGCTGTCCAGGAGATGCGATGAATGCGGGAGACTTCATCCACAAGGAAGGCAACATAAAAGTTGTTGAGTTCACTGACAATTACCTTTGGTGAAGTAGTGGTGGATTCGGCTCCCAGACAACGTGGCAGATTGACTAACGGCATTACTTTGCCGCGCAGTGTGAATATGCCGTCAACCCAGGTATGAACATTGGGCATTTTGGTAACCGGCATGGGGTTAATAACTTCTCTGACTTTTGCCACGTTAATACCATAGCTCACTGGGCCGATTGAGAATTCTACTATTTCAAACTCGTTAGTTCCTGTTTCTAGCAAAATCCCTTTTTTTTCAGACATTGCCATCCCTTCTTTCTTTTCAATAACTAAATGCAGGATAACATCAATAGTTATTATTTCTAGGTTATGGTTATTTTACCTGCTAATAGTTGATAAATAATGATAAGTTTATGATTATTTTTATATTATTCGGCAAATAATAGGTATTCGCCGATAAAATATAACAAGCGGTCGGTGATAAAGTGAAAATGCTTTGTCGCCAGATTGTTATCGGGTAAGCAGGAAGATGGGAAATTGCAGGGAATATTTATATATTTACATATTAATATAATTAGTGATGGGTTGCAATGGTTTATTACATCTTGTAAGGAGTGGAAGTTTGTTGATTGGGCTGACTAGTGATGATACTATTAGCGCAATTGCTACCGCAGTAGGTGAGGGTGGCATTGGCATTGTCCGGGTGAGTGGCTCTCAGGCACTGGCAATTGCGGACAAGCTGTTTGTCGGTAAAGCAGGTAAGAGAGTTAGTGCTGCCTTGTCCCATAAAGTAATATATGGCGATATTGTTGACATTGACAATGGGGACAAGGTGGATGAAGCGCTTGTCATAATTATGCGTGCTCCCCGGTCATATACCTGTGAGGATGTTGTGGAGTTTCATTGCCATGGCGGGCCGGTACCGCTTAAACGGGTGTTGGCGCTTACGCTTACAGCCGGAGCAAGGCTGGCTGACCCTGGAGAATTTACTAAGCGTGCCTTTTTAAATGGGCGCTTGGATTTGTCACAGGCTGAAGCAGTAATTGATATTATTAGGTCTAAAACTGATACGTCGCTCAAAGCGGCAATGGGCAATTTATCTGGACAATTGTCTGAGCGAGTTAAGATGGTGCGTCATACTATTTTGCGCATGATAGCTCAGTTAGAAGCGGCGATTGACTTTCCGGAAGAGGATATTGAGGCGGCGGCAGCGGCTGATGTTGCCAAATTAATCAATGAAGCCGATTATGAGCTTACTGTTTTACTATCAACAGCGCAAACCGGCAGGATACTGCGTGAGGGATTGGCAACTGTTATTATTGGTAAGCCTAACGTCGGCAAATCTAGTTTGCTCAATGCCTTACTTCGAGAAAAGCGGGCGATTGTTACCGATGTTCCAGGGACAACGCGTGATGTTATTGAGGAATATGTTAATATCCGCGGCATTCCTCTAAAAATAATTGATACGGCCGGCATTCGTGAAACCGCAGATGTTGTAGAAAAAATTGGGGTCGAGAGAGCGCTGGAGCTAGTTGGTCAGGTAGATCTTATTTTGGTGTTATTGGATTCGTCAGTGCCTTTATCCGTAGAAGACAAGAAGGTATTAGCTATGCTTGCCGATAGGCAGGCGGTGGTACTCTTAAATAAGAGTGATTTACCGGCTATGCTCGAAGTAGAAGACGTAGAAAAATATACAAACGGGCGTCAGGTATTACGGATTTCGGTAGCGCAAGGCCAAGGGTTGGCTGAGCTGGAGCAGGCCATTTTCGATAGGGTGTATAGCGGACAGGTGAAACAGGGGGAGGCCGCCTTTGTTAGCAATGTCCGTCAGGCTGATATCTTGCGGCAAGCGCAGCAGCGGCTATCTGATGCGCTTGCGACCATTGAGGCAAATATGCCAACAGATTGTATTGTTGTTGATTTGAGAGCCTCGTGGGAAAAACTGGGTGAAATAACTGGAGATACAGTAGGTGAGGATATCATCGACCAAATATTTACTCAGTTTTGTATTGGTAAGTAAAACAAGAACATGTGTGGCAGTAAGATGAGGTGAAAACTATGTTTTTAGCAGATAACTTTGATGTTGTGGTAATCGGTGCCGGGCATGCCGGCTGTGAAGCAGCGCTGGCAGCGGCGCGGCTAGGCTGCCGGACGCTTATTACTACTCTTAATATGGATAATATTGCGATGATGCCGTGTAATCCGGCAGTAGGCGGGCCGGCGAAAGGTCATTTGGTCAGGGAAATTGATGCCTTGGGTGGTCAAATGGGAGTGAATACAGATAACACCTGTATTCAAATGCGTATGCTTAATACCGGTAAGGGGCCAGCTGTGCATGCACTTAGGGCGCAGGCTGATAAGCGCTTATATCAGTCGACCATGAAGCATACGCTCGAGATGCAGCCTAATTTGGTTGTTAAACAGGCGCTAATTGATAATATCCTGGTGGAAGCTGGGCAGGTTACCGGAGTAGTGACAGAATTAGGCGAGATATATAATGCCAGCTGTGTCATTATTGCGACCGGTACTTATTTACGTGGTAAAATTATTTTGGGGGAAGTTAATTACCCTGGCGGTCCAGCTGGGCAACGGGGAGCCGAAAAGTTGTCAACGGCACTTAAAGATCTAGGAATTACGCTGATGCGGTTTAAAACTGGGACACCGGCCAGGGTGGATGCACGGACAGTGGATACCAGCAAAATGACCATTCAGCCAGGTGATGGTGTGACCCATAATTTCTCCTTTCTGAGTGATGTTGCCACCCGTGAACAAATCCCGTGCTGGCTGACCTACACCAATGAGCAAACCCATACTATTATTCGTAACAATATGCACCGGGCGCCCTTATACATGGGTATTATTGAAGGCACAGGCCCGCGTTACTGCCCGTCTATTGAAGATAAGGTAGTACGTTTTGCCGACAAATTGGCGCATCAGGTTTTTGTAGAACCAGAGGGAGCCAGTACTACCGAAATGTATATTCAGGGCATGTCCACAAGTCTGCCTGTTGATGTTCAGTTAGCTTTTTTGAGAACCATTCCCGGTCTGGAGCAAGTTGAGATCATGCGTCCCGGTTATGCGATTGAGTATGATTGTGTTGATCCCACTGAACTTAAACCTTCGCTAGAAGCTAAAAAGGTGCGTGGTCTATTTTCCGCAGGACAGTCCAACGGCACATCAGGTTATGAAGAGGCTGCCGCGCAAGGCTTAATGGCGGGAATTAATGCCGCGCTAGTTATACAAAAGCGCCCCCCATTTATTTTATCACGGGCTGATGCCTATATTGGCGTGCTTATTGATGATTTGGTAACTAAGGGCACCACTGAGCCTTATCGCATTATGACCTCTAGAGCAGAATACCGTCTTATATTACGGCAGGATAATGCGGATCTTCGCCTGACGGAAAAGGGCAGAGAGGTTGGTCTTGTTACCGATGAGCGGTATGAGCGTTTTACCTGTAAACAGCAAGCGATTACGCAGACGGTGGATTTACTGAAAAGCACCCCCATTACCCCATTGCCGGAAATTCAGGAAAAGATGGCGGCTTTAGGTACTGCTGAACTGCGTACAGGTATTACCTTATATGATTTGCTTAAGCGTACCGAGATTGATTATGAGGCTATGCGGTCACAGTTTGGTTTGCCTGAGATTCCGGCATTAGTGCGTGAGCAAGTGGAGATTTCCGCCAAATACGAAGGCTATATTCAAAAACAAATTGAACAAGTGGAACGATCGGCGAAATTAGAGGCGAAGCGGTTGCCAGATGATCTGGATTATAGCCAAATCAGTGGCTTGGCGTTGGAGGCAAGGCAAAAGCTTGCCAAAATTCAGCCGCTGTCGGTAGGCCAAGCTGCCCGCATTTCCGGGGTGTCGCCAGCCGATATCTCGATCTTGATGGTACACTTGGAGCAGAGGAAGGGCAGACAAGTATAAAGGGGATTACTATGAATACATTTCAGGAGTTGCTGGTGCTGGCGGCTGACGAATATGGCTTAACCCTTGCAGCAGACCAGCTTGTTGCTATGGATGACTATTATCAGTTGCTAGTAGAGTGGAATAAAAAGATAAATTTAACCGCAATTACTGAACCACAGGAGGTTGCGGTCAAACATATGGTGGATTCATTATCTTGTTATCAGCAAGAACTATTTACACCGGGAGTTAGTATCATTGATGTTGGTACCGGGGCTGGTTTTCCTGGCCTTCCGCTCAAAATTTTTCAAAAAGACATTGATCTTACATTAATGGATTCACTAAATAAACGACTTAAGTTTTTGCAGGAAGTTATTGACATTTTAGGACTTACTGGGGTGAATACTGTTCATGCCCGGGCTGAAGAAGCAGGCAAGAACAAGCAATACCGTGAGCAATATCAAATTGCGGTATCGCGAGCTGTGGCCAGACTTAATGTACTTTGCGAACTTTGTTTGCCATTTGTTAAAGTTGGCGGCTGCTTTATTGCCTTGAAAGGCGCGCAATATGAGGAAGAGGTAAAAGAAGCTGCCAATGCAGTAACGCTGTTAGGCGGTAAAATTGCAGATATTAGACCGATAAAATTGCCGGGGCTTACTGACAAACGGGCTGTAATTTACATTGAAAAGGTGGTCGCGACCCCTCAAGGTTATCCACGCAAGGCTGGAATTCCGGAAAAAAAGCCATTATGATTAAAGGATAAAAGCCTTTATCTGCCGAATATAAGATACTAGCATAAGCCTAATTGTTTTGTGGGTGGTGGAATCATGAGAAATTTAGCCAAGTTGTTTGGACTTGGAGAGGCTTCGCCAACTATTATCGATACTGTTCCGGAAAGTAAGCCTGTCGATACCGTTGAACAGACTAATGCAGCAGCTATTGCCCCTGAGAATACAGAGGGAAGTAATATTGAATTACAATCCGTACAACGAATTGCGCCTGAATTTATTGTTCCTAACCCGTTTCAGCCGCGTAAAACGTTTAATGATGATTCGTTACAGGAATTGGCTGCGTCTATTCGGGAGTTTGGGGTAATTCAGCCACTCTTAGTTCGTCGGCAAGGTGAGATTTATGAGTTAATTGCCGGAGAGCGTCGCCTGAGAGCTTCGCGATTGGCAGGTCTTGCGGAAGTTCCTGTAATTGTGCGGGAACTTGATGATAAGGAAATGGCTGAGGTAGCCATGATTGAGAACCTTCAGCGTGAGGATTTGCACTTTTTGGAGGAAGCGGAAGGCTATCAGCACTTGCTTGCCAGCTTTAACTTCACCCAGGAAGAGCTTGCCCGCCGGGTAGGCAAAAACCAATCAACCATTGCCAACAAACTGCGGCTGTTAAAACTGGCTCCGGAAGTACGCCAAATTCTTGTCGGTCAGAGTTTAACGGAGCGTCATGCCCGCGCATTGCTGAAAATAGAGGATACTCGTTTGCAAATGGAAGTCCTCGATAGTGTGAATGATAAGAGCCTGAATGTCCGGGAAACTGAGGATTTAATTGAAACCTACTCAAATATTTCCCGGGAAAAGCCGCCTACTCCGAAGCAGACGGTAGTTAAGATTATTAAAGATGTTAGGATTTTTATTAATACAATTAATAGTGTTATTAATCAAATGAAGCAAAGTGGTATGGATATCAAGGTTAAGCAGGATATTGAGGGTGACTATGTTACTATTAATATCCAGGTAAAAAATAGCCGCAAGTAGTAGTTCAATACTTGCCGTATAATGAGAGGTCTGTGGAAAACGTATGACTAAGTTTTCTCGCAGTCCTTTTTTATATATTTATCGGAAAGAATAATAGTCAGGGAGCAGGTAATATGGAGATACGCGAAAGATATATAGGTGCCTTACTAGGTTTAGCTGTTGGTGATGCCCTTGGCGTTACTCTTGAGTTTCAAGCGCCTGGAACCTTTGCCCAAATAACTGATATGACAGGCGGTGGGCCCTCTCAGTTGAAACCTGGCCAATGGAGTGACGATACGTCCATGTGTTTGCTATTATGTGAAAGCTTGCTAGCGCGAAATGGCCATGATCCTACCGATCAGTTGGAGCGGTATGTGCGCTGGTACCGGGAGGGCTATCTGTCTAGTACCGGCTATTGTATTGACATCGGTAAGACAACCCGTATCGCGTTGGAGAGGTTTGAACGGGATAAATCAGTTATGGCTGCTAATTTGTCCCGCAGCTCTGGCAATGGCAGTATTATGCGTTTGGCGCCTGTTCCGCTTTTTTATGCTAACTCGCCCGATATAGCAGTTGCTAAATCTGGTGAAAGCTCGTTAACCACCCATGCAAGCAAAGAATGTGCGGATGCCTGCCGCTTTTTTGGGGCGCTGGTAGTTGGGGCTGTGCAGGGGGCAAGTAAAGAGGATATTTTGTCAGCTACTAATAAATTGCTTGCTACCGCCCATTCTTGCTGTAGGTTTCATCCTGAAATTGTATTGCTTATCCAAGGATCATACAAAACCAAGAGTCCGCCGGACATCAAAGGCAGCGGCTATGTTGTCGCTTCCTTAGAGGCGGCCTTATGGGCTTTTTATCATGCTGAAAGCTTTGAGGAGGGTGTTCTCCTGGCGGTAAATCTGGGTGATGATGCCGATACGACTGGCGCGATCTATGGACAGTTAGCTGGTGCATATTATGGCTGTTCGGCGATACCGGCACATTGGCAGGATAAAATTTTTCATAAACAGCTCATATGTTCCTATGCGGAACAATTGTATGAAAAAACGCAAGTATAAGCTTATGTTGGTAGTGCAGCCTACCTAGTTTAAAAGATATATGTGTTCAAGAAAAGGGGCCGCTAGATAGCGGCCCCTTTAACTAGTTTTTAATCGTTTAGTAATTGTTTGGCGATATTGACGGCATCTACGCCGTTTGCGGCATAAGCATCTGCTCCTGCTTGCTGTGCATAGCTTTCAGTGAGTACAGCGCCGCCGACTATGGTTTTGCCGGTGAAGCCCGATGCTTGCAGGGCAGCAATGGTAATGTCAATTTGCGGAAGGGTGGTAGTCATGAGCGCACATAAGCCGATAATCTGCGGTTGGTGCTTTTGGGCGGCCTCTACAATGGTTTCAGTAGTAACATCTTTACCTAGATCGATTACAGTAAAGCCGTTATTTTCCATCAAGGCAGCTACGATATTTTTTCCTAAATCGTGAATATCGCCTTTGACTGTTGCCAGGACTACGGTACCTAAACTTGTAGACTGATGGGCGGGTAACTCCTCTTTGATTGTGTTAAAAGCGATTCGCATGGTTTCGGCTGACAGCAGTACCTGGGGCAGGAAGCACCGTCCCTGGCCAAAGGCCTGACCTACTTCGTTCATAGCGATAGTTAAGGCTTGGTCGGTAATTGCCAGTGGCTGATTTTTTTCTGCCAGAGCCTGGCGTACCAGCGGAGCGATGCCAGTTGTTTCGCCGTTTATTACGCTCTGGCGAATTTGTGATAGTATATCTGCTTGTACAGTAGCTACTGTTGTGGCAGGCATGTCTACATGTTTTTTACTATATTCGATTACGGCTTGTGGCTCGCGACCACTTAAGGCGACGGCGGCTGACCAAATCTCCTGCATTAAAGGGTCAAAGGGATTGAGGATGGGTGCATCCAGACCGGCATCCAATGCCATTGCACAGAAGGCTGCGTTCATTAAATCGCGGCGCGGCAGGCCAAAGGAGACATTGCTAAGTCCCATTACGGTAGGACAGCCGAGCTGCTCGCGATATAGTTTGAGGGTTAGCAGGGTTTCTGCAGCGGCCTTGGCATCAGTGGCCACCGTCATAACCAGTGCATCCAGCAGCAGGTCTTGGCGGTGTAAGCCATGCTCCTGTGCTTTAGCTACCAGTTTTTTAGCTACGGCAATACGCTCAATCGCTGTAAGTGGCACACCATTATCGTCTATCGGCAGGCATAATACGGCAGCTCCATATTTTTTTGCTAATGGAAAGAAGGTGTCCATGCGCTCGGTTTCGGCAGTGACTGAGTTGATAAGAGCTCGACCAGGATAAGCCTTGAGGCCGGCTTCCAATGTCGCTGGATCGGTTGTATCAATGGCTAGCGGCACATCAACAAGGGTGGATAAGTCCTGGATAGCTTGCTGCATGGTTGATACTTGATTTAGGCCAGGTACACCCATATTTACATCTAAGATTCCAGCTCCGGCCTTTATTTGTGCTAAGGCTTCTTTTTTAACGGTAATGAAATTGCCGTCTTTAATATCGGCGGCCAGTGCTTTGCGGCCTGTTGGGTTGATGCGTTCGCCAATAATGACAGGCGCATGCTGTGCGCCAAGGATTACTGTCCGGGTACGGCTTGTTAGGGCGGTAAACGGTGAATAGCGTGTCGGCTTGTGATCAGGCAGTTGGTCAACTGCTTGGCGAATGGCTTTGATATGATCCGGGGTGGTACCACAACAACCGCCTATATAGGTGGCGCCGGCAGCTAACAGCTTGGGAACCCAGATAGCCATTTCCTCGGCTTTCATAGGAAATACGGTTTGACCGTTCACTAATTGTGGCATACCGGCATTTGGCTGGACACTAATAGGAATAGAACAATTTTGGGTCAGGATTTCAATAATTGGTAAAAGCTGCGCCGGGCCTAAGGAGCAATTGGCACCAAGAACATTTGCTCCCAGGGCTTCTAGAGTGATGGCGGCTGTTCGGGGATCTGTGCCGGTGACTGTACGACCGTCTGCATCAAAAGAAAGTTGGCAAATTATAGGCTTCTTGGTAGCGGCTTTGGCAGCCAGTAGCGCGGCTCGCATTTCTTGAATATCAATAACTGTTTCAATAATTACGTAGTCAATTCCGGCTTGGTCAAGGGCAAAAATCTGTTCATAATAAACGTCATAGGCGTCGTCAAAGGTTAGTTCACCCAGTGGTTCAATAAATTTCCCTGTTGGGCCGACTGATCCGGCAACTTTAGCATTAGTGCCGGCAGCTTCTCGGGCTGCGGCGACTGCGGCCATATTTAAGGCAGTTACTTTATTTTCTAAACCATAGTGCGTTAGCTTTATGCGATTGGCACCAAAGGTATTTGTTTCAATTATATTGGAACCGGCAGCTACATATTGTCTGTGGATAGCTGTTATTTTTGCAGGTTCCTCAATATTCCATAATTCCGGACACTGGCCTGGCTGTAAACCGGCTTGATGCAACATTGTGCCCATGGCGCCGTCAAATACATAGATCATCTAATTATTTCTCCTTTCGTGCTTGGCAGTCGGTTTGGCCACATTTATCGCGAAGTAGCTCTTGTTGATGTGATAAGTTAAGAGCATGGTGGTAGGGGAACAAACCGATTATGGCGGTAACTGATTTTCGGGGTACTAGCATTTTGGTGTCGGTGAGGCTGAGTCCGAGGGTAGCGCCTGTTGATAGCTCCAGTAAATCAAGTTGTAGCTCAATAGGGCAGTCGCCATGCCCGGGACTAATACGGCTGCCGGCGGTTAAGCCTGTTTGGGCAGCTTGCTGTGATATTACTGCACAGACAGCATTACTGGTAGCCTCTATAGCCATTGTTCCGGCTGCATCTAAAAGCATTCCTGATGTAGGCTGCTTTCGGATAAATAGATTAGAAACTTCTTGTTCTAAGGGTAAACCAATAGTTGCCGCCAGTATAGCTACTTCGACTGCGCCGGTCAGTTGATGAATCAAATAGGGGTCAGTTAGTAGAAATGGTTTATTTGCCAGAATAGCATGTTCATCTTGGTCATAGGTGTATAAGTGCCAAATACCTTTTGGGACACACAGTAAGTGCGCTTGCATACATGCATTAGCTAGTAAGTCTGATGACAAGTCGTCCTGCTGACAGAGAACTGTATAACAGTTAGTTGCGCTAAGGTCAGCTGTGGTTATATTGGGACAATATATTGGCATTGACAGGAAACCTCCTTACTATAGGGAGATTATAAATTAATTTAGTTATTATAAGCATTATAGTATATTTTATTGATTAGATAAAGCTGGCAAGGATGGAATTGAGTAAATATCATGCATGGCTTGTGGGATTATGTAAACTTCGTGATTTTTCTCTCATCGGGGGAAGGAAATCACATAGATATGTTGAATGGAATGATGGAAGTAAATTTTTTTGAGGTGAAAACAGTTTGGTTAAAGTGATTGCGATTGCCAATCAAAAGGGAGGCGTAGGTAAGACAACTACTGCAGTTAACCTGGCGGCCTGTTTGGCAGACTTAGGAAAAAAGGTACTATTGGTCGATATTGATCCGCAAGGCAATTCTACCAGTGGCCTGGGTTTTAATAAAGGTACAATTAAACAGTGTGTTTATGATGCATTGATCAATGATGTTCCGGTCGAATCGCTAGTTGTACAAACGGAAATTCCGAATCTTAAGCTTTTGCCAGCGACCATTCAGTTAGCTGGTGCAGAAATCGAACTGGTATCTATGATGTCGCGTGAGGGTAAACTTAAGAGAGTTCTTGACAAAGCAAAATTTAGTTATGAGTATGTGCTTATTGACTGTCCGCCGTCTTTGGGTTTGCTTACGATTAATTCATTAACTGCTGCCAATTCAGTGCTTGTTCCTATTCAGTGTGAGTTTTATGCGCTGGAGGGTTTGACACAGTTGATGAATACTATTAATCTAGTGCAAAGAAATCTTAACCCGATACTTACCCTTGAGGGTGTGGTTCTAACCATGTTTGATGCCAGAACGAATTTATCTATCCAGGTAGTTGATGAAGTTAAAAGTCATTTCCGACATAAAGTGTATCATACTATTATCCCCAGAAATGTGCGATTAAGTGAAGCGCCGAGTCATGGGCAACCGGTATTTATATATGATCCTAAGTCGAAGGGAACGGAAGTATATTTTGATTTAGCACGCGAGGTGATTGGTGATGAGTAAGCGTGGTTTAGGTCGTGGGTTGGATGCTTTGTTTGCCCCACAAAATTCAGGAAAAGATGTTGAGAGCAATGAGCCTATTAGTGAAATTATCATTCAGGAAATTGTTCCGAACCAGCATCAACCACGGCGTGACTTTGATGAGGAAGCATTAGCCGAATTGGCTCAGTCGATAAGACAGCATGGTGTGATTCAGCCAGTAGTTGTACGAAAGACGCTTGATGGATATGAATTAGTTGCTGGTGAACGTCGCTGGCGGGCTTCTCAATTAGTGGGATTAAAGAAATTACCTGCCGTTGTGCGGGAATTCACCGATGCCGAAATGATGGAAATTGCCCTTGTAGAAAACTTGCAGCGACAAAATTTGAATGTAATAGAGGAAGCAATAGCATTTCGTCGTCTCATTGAAGAGTTTGGCTTGACACAGGAAGAAGTTTCGCAAAAAATTGGTCGTAGTCGTTCGATGATCGCAAATATTGTCCGGCTACTTAATCTTCAACCTGAAGTTCAGGAATTTGTTTCACGTGGAACATTGACAATGGGGCAGGCACGACCTTTATTGTCATTGGAATCGCCTGAATTGCAAATTGCTGTCGCCAATCAAATCATTGAAGAAGATTTATCGGCGCGTGAGGTAGAAGAGTTGGTTCGCCGAGCAGCAGCTAAGCGGCCACTTAAAAAGACTGAAAGCAATCCAGAAGAAATTGATGAAACGAGCCAGTTTTTTATGAATGAGTTTGAAGATAGGCTGAAAGTATTGCTGGGAACACAGGTGCGAATAAAACCAGGAAAACATAAAAGTAAAATCGAAATTGAATATTATTCTAATGAAGATTTGGAACGTATTATGGAAATGCTGTCAAAAAGACAAGACAGTATAGCACCGAAGTATCAAGGTCAACAACTAGTTGTATAACCAAATTGTGTATTCATGACGCCTGCTTATTAAGCAGGCGTCTTAGAGCAATATCATTTTTGAAACACCAATTGTTTCACGTGAAACAATTGGTGAGAATCCGGGGTTGCAGGGGTGGGCAAAAATGCGGTTGGAGAAAGACTTATTAGGCGAGAGAGAAGTTTCCGAAGAAGTATATTATGGAATCCACACGTTGCGTGCTTTAGAAAATTTCCCGCTATCGGGCTATCGGGTTTCAACAATTTTAATTAAAGCCATTGCCTTGATCAAGAAGGCTGCAGCTGAGGTAAATGCGGAACTGGGGTATTTACCGAAAGAGCAAGCACAAGCAATCGCGACGGCTGCAACTGAGGTAATGGAAGGAACGTGGCAGGATCAGTTTGTTGTGGATGCGCTGCAAGGCGGCGCAGGAACTTCGACAAACATGAATGTAAATGAGGTGTTGGCTAACCGGGCAATTGAGTTGTTGGGAGGAAAACGAGGCGAGTATAATCTGGTGCATCCGCTTAACCATGTAAATATGCACCAATCAACTAATGACGTATACCCAACAGCTCTCCGGATTGCTGCTATTTGGCTGCTTAAACCATTAAGTGATGGTTGTGCAATGTTGCAAGAAGTGTTGCAGAAAAAGGAAGCAGAATTCGCAGGGGTAATAAAGGTCGGACGGACAGAAATGCAAGATGCAGTGCCGATTATGCTTGGTCAGGAATTTAGCGCTTATGCCGGAGCAATAGCCCGTGACCGCTGGCGACTATATAAGGTAGAAGAACGCTTGCGCCAGGCAGCGCTAGGAGGCACAGCAATCGGCACTGGACTAAATGCCGACAAGAAGTACATATTTATGGTAAATGATAGGGTGCGTCAACAGGCGGGCATCGGGTTAGCCAGAGCGGAGAATATGATCGATGTTATTCAGAATGCCGATGTCTTTGTTGAGGTATCAGGACTACTAAAAGCATTAGCAGTAAATCTAGGAAAATTATCGCATGACCTGCGGTTGATGTCATCCGGACCTCGTGCGGGTCTAGGAGAACTATGCTTGCCGGAACGCCAGGCAGGATCTTCGATTATGCCTGGTAAAGTCAATCCCATAATTCCGGAAGCAGTTAACCAGGTGGTTTATCATGTTATGGCTTCTGATATGGCAATTGCAATGGCTGCTCAATCAGGACAATTAGAATTAAATGCCTTTATGCCCTTAATTGCTCATCACCTGCTTGAAAGCCTGACAATACTAACAAATGCGGTAAAAATTCTTACTGAATTGTGTGTTGAAGGAATAACGGCCAATGTTGACCGCTGTAGTGCTTTGCTACAAATTAGTCAAGTAAGTGTTACTGCTTTGGTGCCGCATATTGGTTATGACTTGGCATCTAAGGTAGCTCGCTATGCCATGGAACAAAACATTACTGTGCGAGAAGCGGCGCTAAAACTGGAAGTACTGCCTGAAGATAGGATTGACGCTGCTTTGGATCCGCGAGCCATGACTAGGCCGGGAATAGCAGGAACAAAATAGGAGGGGAAGAGAATGCAAGAAACACCAAAGGGATCACGATTGCATATTGCCATCTTTGGGCGGCGGAATGCAGGAAAATCAAGTTTGATCAATGCTTTGACCAGTCAAGATATCGCTCTGGTTTCTAATGTGCCGGGGACTACTACTGATCCGGTATATAAAGCAATGGAAATATTGCCGATCGGACCTGTTATGATTATTGATACGGCCGGTATTGATGATGTTGGTGACTTAGGTGCTTTACGAGTAGAACGGACAATGCAGGTGCTGAATAAAACCGATGTAGCCGTGCTTGTTATTGAGCCTGAAGATGGTGTGACAAGTTTTGAACAAGAACTACTGAAAGAAATAAAAAAACGCAATATTCCAGTTGCCGGTGTAGTAAATAAGAGTGATCTAACTGCATTGACAACTGATAAACTTGTCGAATGGCGTACTGCTTTGGATTTGCCGTTAACAAGCATTAGCGCTAAAACCGGGCAAGGCATTGAAGAATTGAAACGCTTGATGATAAAATTGGCACCGGATAATTGGGAGGGACCGCAGTTAATTGGCGATTTAATTTCGCCAGGAGACACTGTGGTTTTGGTAGTGCCAATTGATCTGGCAGCACCGAAAGGACGGTTGATTTTACCGCAAGTCCAGACGATTCGGGATATATTGGATAATGATGCTTGCGCTATTGTTGTGAAAGAACGCGAATTAAAAGAAGCATTAGAGGGGCTAAAGAATTCACCGAGGTTAGTTGTTACCGACTCGCAGGAATTTATGAAGGTGGGGGCAGACACTCCGCCAGAAGTAATGCTAACATCGTTTTCCATTCTCTTGGCTCGTCATAAAGGAGATTTAGAAACTTTGGTCGCAGGTGCAAAAGCCATTGAAAGCCTGCAGCCGGGCGACAAAATATTAATCGCAGAAGGGTGCACTCATCATCGTCAGGCCGACGATATTGGGAAAGTAAAGATCCCCCGTTGGTTGCGACAAGCCGTTGGTGGTGAACTTGACTTTGAATGGGTATCAGGCGGAACCTTTCCTGCTGATTTGGCAAAGTATAAATTGATTGTGCACTGCGGGGCGTGTATGCTCAACCGACGAGAGATGTTATATCGTCTGGCCTTAGCACGGGAAGCGGGTGTGCCGATTGTTAACTATGGCTTAATGATTGCTCAAGTTCATGGAATTTTGCATCGAGCGCTCGCGCCGTTTCCGCTGGCACAGATGATACTTGAGGAATAAGGAGCGAACAACGGTGATTTATCTTGATAATGCCGCTACCACTTGGCCAAAACCAGAGAGTGTCTATCAGGCTGTAGATAACTGTCTCAGAACTATGGGGGCAAACCCTGGGCGAGGCGGTCATAGTATGGCGCGGGCTGCAGGTATGCTGTTATATGAAACGCGCGAGGTTTTGGCAGAATTATTTGGGATTGATGATGCCAATCAGTTGGTGTTTACTCATAATGCAACAGATGGAATTAGCATGGCCGTATTCGGCATGGTGCGACCAGGTGATACTATCGTAACTACCGCAATGGAGCATAATGCGGTGGCAAGAGCAGTACGGGTTGTTGAGGCTCAAGGGGTATTTGTAAAAGTAATTCCGTGTTCAGTTTCCGGTCAAATTGATATGGAGGGTATGGCAACAGCTATCAGGCAAAAGCCCAAGGCTGTAATTATGACACATGCTTCTAATGTCACTGGTACAATTATGCCGGTAGCTGAAGTTGGTAAGCTGACAAAAAGCCTGGGCGTGACACTAATGGTTGATGGATCTCAGACAGCAGGCGTCGAAGCTATCAATGTAAATGATATGAATATTGATATCTTGGCTTTTAGCGGCCACAAAGGACTATTTGGACCGCAGGGAACAGGCGGGCTATATGTGCGGGAAGGAATTGTTGTAAAGCCGCTGCGGGTTGGCGGCACCGGTAGTCTGTCGGAATCAGATTTGCAACCAGAGTTTATGCCTGACAGGTTAGAAAGTGGGACTCCTAATACTCCGGGCATTGCCGGCATGAAAGCTGGGGTAGAGTTTATTCTATCTACAGGGCGAAGAAAAATTCAGGCAAAAGAAATGGAACTAACCCAGATGCTGTTAGCAGGGCTGAGGTTGATACCGGGAGTTAGCATTTTTGGTGAGCAGGCGCCTTATGGTCGTACCGCAGTTGTCTCATTTACACTGGCGGGGAAAGATAGTGGTGAGATTGCGCATTTGCTTGACAGAGACTATAAAATTGCCTGTCGCTCGGGGCTGCATTGCGCGCCGTGGGCACATACGGCAATAGGGACATTACAAACAGGGACGGTAAGGCTAAGTCCCGGATATTTCAACACAGAAGAGGAAATAGGGCAGACATTAACGGCAATCAAGAAAATAGCTGCCCAGGGAGGGTAGCTATGAAAGGGACGTTAGTGAACGCAGCGGCAGTTATACTAGGATCAGGAGTAGGCTTGGTGCTTAAACAGGGAATTCCCGAAAAATATCAAAATACACTTATTCACGGCATGTCTTTGGCGGTTGGTGTTGTTGGCTTACAAATGGCGCTTAAGACAGAAAATATACTAGTCGTAATTTTAGGGATTGCAGTGGGGGCAATTATTGGCGAAGCACTCAATATTGACGGCGGTCTAAATAAAATAGGCGCATGGCTGTCCGAAAAGCTAAGTAATCCAGAGGAAGCAGGCAAAAGTAATATCGGTCGAGGCTTCGTTACGGCCAGTCTGGTTTATTGTATTGGGGCAATGGCTGTTGTCGGTTCAATACAGGACGGACTGACAGGAGATACCAGTATTTTATATACAAAATCTTTGTTAGATGGAATTATTTCGATTGTTTTTACTTCAAGCATGGGAGTGGGGGTAGCTTTATCCAGTATAAGTGTTCTACTTTATCAAGGTATAATTACGCTGCTCGCCGGGTTTTTAAGCCCGGTCTTATCTGATAAGGTTGTTGGCGAACTAACGGCAACAGGCGGGATTCTTATTGTAGGAGTGAGCATACTAATGTTGGAAATAAAAGAAATAAAACTGGCGAATTTATTGCCGGCAATTCCGGCAGCCGCAATAATTGCTTATTTTTGGCCAGTATAGCTTGCTAATTGATTATAAAGTGAAATAGAAAGGTGGTACAAGACCAATATGGACTTGTCACAATATACATTATTTATAACTGCGAATTTGCCATACATATTACTGGCATTAACGCTGTTAATATTTATTGCACTACTGGTATTTATCAGTGTAAATATAAAAATGAGCAAACTTAATAAACGTTACCGTAAAATGATGATGGGAATGGAAAATGCTAATATTGAGGGCTTGCTTATTGGCCACATTGAAGAAGTTCGCCAGGCTATGAGTAAGGTGAGTGAGTTGGATCGTGAATACCAGCGGCTTGACGGCATTGTCGAAACCGCAATTCAAAAAGTCGGTATGGTTCGCTTTAATGCCTTTGAAGATACCGGCAGTGATCTAAGTTTTGCCATAGCTTTGCTTGATAAGAAAAAAAATGGCGTGGTCTTAGCAAGTATCTATGGTCGCAATGAATCGAGAATATATGCAAAACCCATTGTTAACGGACAATCAACATACCATCTAAGCGATGAAGAAAAAGCAGCGCTAGACAAGTCGTTGGGAAAAAATTCATAGACGGGCAGGATTTTGGGAGGTTATGGCGAATAAATACATAGTTCGGCGTATGCAAACTTACAGTAAGAAAAGAAGGTGATATTATTGAAGCAAAGTACGCCAAAGCCTGACAGACGCGAATATACCTTGATGATTGTACCCCATCATGGTAAAGATGTATTTAGTATCCGCATACCGATTAAAGCTGTCAAATATGCAGCGGTTACGCTGGGTGTTTGTCTAACAATAATTTCCGGTACAATGTTGAGTTATCGCAATCAGGCTAATATAGCAACTCAGGAGAAATATGAGCTGAATCAATTGCGTGAAGTCAACCACACACAGCTAGGCCAGTTGGAAGAGCTAGCTAAAGCTACTTCAGAACTTCAGCAGAACATGAACCGCCTCAATCAGTTGGACTCAGATCTCCGGCGAATTGTAAACAGTGAAGATGCGCCAGAGACATCCCGCTCGGCGCCTGCCAGGTTAACAAACTATAATGGACAAGGCGGTCCGGCTGTGCAGCCAAAAGCCGCTGAGTTATTGAACTTGGTGAAAGAACTCAAAACCGCAGTCAACGAACGCGAAGATAGTCTGCTCAATCTCAAAGAGTCTCTAACCGCAAAGAAGGAACGCTTGGCGGCTACGCCGTCAATTTGGCCATCTGCCGGAGAAGTGACTTCACGCTTTGGTTGGCGTAGTTCACCTTGGGGTGGTGGTGGTGACTGGCATCCGGGAATTGACATTGCCAGTGACACAGGCACACCTATTTATGCTACTGCCGATGGTATTGTTGCCAACAGTAGTTGGTATGGCGGTTATGGCAATATGGTAGAAATTAATCATGGTAATGGCATTGTGACTATCTATGGTCATAATTCACAAAATCTCGTTTCAGCAGGGCAACAGATTAAAAAAGGACAATTAATCGCTTATATGGGTAGTACAGGCTATAGTACCGGACCTCATGTACACTATGAAATTCGCGTTAACGGAACCGCTGTTAACCCGTCTAGTTTTCTGTAGGAGGTAAGCCAATGTTTGGCAGTAAGAAGACAGCTAGCGCAATCGGTGACCACGTGGCTACCATTATTGGTAGTGAAACTAGCTTTACAGGTAATATTAATTCACAAGGCACCATTCGTATTGATGGACGACATGCAGGGGAAATTACCACTGCCGGTGACCTTGTTGTAGGCGAGAACGGCAATGTGGAGGCACAGATTAAGGCTCGCAATGCCCTTATTGCCGGAGTAGTCAAGGGCAATATCGAGGTCTCTGACAAGTTAGAGCTTTTGCCTACTGCCAAAGTGTACGGTGATATCAAGACTGGTACGCTTACCATTGGTGAGGGCGCTGTTTTCCGCGGTGCTTGCAACATGATTAATGAAACTCCGGAACATAACAGCTAATCAATAGAAACGGATACAACTCATTGCAATAGAAAAACCAGGATACAAAACAAGTATCCTGGTTTTTCTATATATGCTATGACATTATCAAGTTCATTCAAGAACTACGAGTACGACCCAAGCCGAATGAGATGCCATGAGCAATCGTGTCAGCCATTTTCATGACTAAATGTAGGCGCGTACTTTGCAAAACCATATGTTCCATAAAGCCACCGACATTAACAATGCCGGTGATATAAGCATTACCGACTGCTGGCAGATCTTTGTTGACAGCTGCGCCAGGCTTAAGTGAACCATGACCCAACGTTACATAGCCTACATTCTCAAGTTTTCCGAGGCATGCATCGACTGCAATGACAAAAGGTTGGGCAAGTGAACTAGTAATTGAGAGTAGTCTGTTTTCTAAATTTGTGGCATGAACAGGATCGTCTAAGGTTCCATAAATATGAGGAAATAGATTAAGCGTTTTCAGCTTTGAGCCTGTCAATGGGCCGAGGGCGTCGCCAGTAGAACGGTCACTGCCAATGCATAAGACCACAATCTCATAACCATCCCCTTTGGCAGCTTGTACTAAATTGCGGATGGAAACAGCTAAGTCGAAAATGACATTTGGTTGATTAACGTTAAATTTCTGTTCTGGTACGTTTTCACTAATAGGTTGGTATTTAAGCGGCGACAACTTACTTATTCCCGGAAAATTAAAAATATTATTTAGCATATGAGACTCCTGTTTAGAGAATTACTATTACCATTATGTGTAAAACGGGAGCATTCTATACATTACAGCAGGAGTTTTGAGAAAATAAAAGGAATAATAAAACAAAAGATTTATGGAAAATATGGTAAAGATAAAAGGTTCAAGCAATATTAGTTGCGTCAGTATACGCTGTCGACAAAATAAATGAAAATAAGGGGAGCAAAATATATGGGAATAAATGTCAAATTAAGAGCAATACCTTCTATAGATAGACTGCTGGCTGTTGCGATAAATGATCCGGAGATAACAAAGTATCCTCGTGAACTGCTGACCGCTTGCCTGCGGCAGGCGGTTGCTGACGTCCGTAGGACATTGTTGCAAGGCAATGATATCGATGATACCCAGGAAGCACTTGTTTGGCAGGCCAAAGTGTTACTGGAACAATATAACCAGTCTAGTTTGCGGCGGGTAATTAATGCTACAGGAGTAGTATTACACACCAATCTAGGACGAGCCCCGTTGGGGCAGCGGGCAAGGGAATGTGTAGCTAGGATTATGGCAGGCTACAGCACACTCGAATACGATGTGGCAACAGGGGAGCGGGGCAGCCGTTATGCCCATGTAGTAAAGCCACTGTGTGAGTTGACCGGGGCAGAAGATGCCCTGGTAGTAAATAATAATGCAGCGGCCGTATTACTGGTTCTTTCGGCTCTGGCAAAAGGCCGGGAGGTTATCGTCAGCCGCGGGGAGCTTGTGGAGATAGGAGGTTCGTTTAGGATTCCGGATGTCCTTAGGCAAAGTGGCGCAACACTTGTAGAGGTAGGGGCAACCAATAAAACACATCTAGCTGATTATGAACGAGCCATAGGGCCTAATACGGCAGCAATCTTAAAAGTGCATACTAGTAATTATTGCATTGTTGGTTTTGCCTCCCAGCCAGATGGGAGAGAATTAGCTGCACTGGCTCATAGACATAATTTGCCGGTGTTTGAGGATCTGGGAAGTGGTACAATAGTGCCACTAACGATAAGTGGACAAACTGAACCAACCGCTGCAGAACGGCTGCAATTGGGGTTTGATGTAGTTACCTTTAGCGGAGACAAACTATTAGGGGCAGGGCAGGCAGGGATTATTGCCGGCAAGAGCGAGTATATCGCTCAGATGAAAAAGCACCCGCTGTTACGAGCTATTCGTATTGATAAATTGTCACTGGCAGCGCTGGAAGGCACTTTGATGGAGTATATAGTAGGGAAACCCAGTCAGGATATACCGGTACTTGCCATGTTAAACAGTGACAATTCCACACTCGAGGAACGGGCAAAGAAACTGCAGGATTTGATAGTCAAGCTAAGGTGTAAAGTTAGTACCAAGATAATACCGCTTTGTTCACTCGCCGGCGGTGGTGCTTTACCGACCACTGAATTGTCAGGCTATGGAGTGGCGGTTAGTTGCCAGAATATCAGCGCCGAACAGTTAAGCAATCAACTGCGGCAGCAAAGTACACCTATTATTGCTCGCATCCAGGAAGATAACGTAGTTTTTGATGTTCGCTGCTTGCTGGAACAGGACTTAGCAGAGATTGCTGAGACAATAAACGCGATTTGCTAGAAAAAAGCTACAATAATATCGTAGATTATCCAATTTGCGGAGGCTATCAAATGAAACATATTATTATCGGTACCGCCGGACATGTTGACCATGGCAAGTCGGCGGTCATTAAGGCTTTGACCGGCGTGGAAACAGATAGGCTGAAAGAGGAAAAATTACGGGGAATTTCAATTGATTTAGGTTTTGCATCGCTTGCCCTGGGGGAAAGAATTGTTGCCGGGATTGTTGATGTACCAGGGCATGAACGGTTTCTTAAAAATATGCTGGCCGGAACAGGCGGTATTGATTTGGCAATGCTGGTTGTCGCTGCAGATGAGGGGATTATGCCTCAAACCAAAGAGCATTTAGCCATGCTCCAGTTATATGGAATCAGGCAGGGTATAATAGTAATTAACAAAATCGATAAAGTGGATGAGGAATGGCTGGAACTTATCGAGAATGAAGTTCGTGAATATGTAAGCGATACTTTTTTAAAAGAAGCGCCTTGCTGTAAAGTGTCGGCTGTAAGCAGCGCAGGAATACCTGAACTTAAAAAGATGCTAGCTAGCTTAGCTGAGAAGGTTCCTGCCAGGAATAGTAATGCGCCATTTCGGCTTTGGATTGACCGGGTTTTTACCATAAAGGGTCATGGCGCGGTCGTTACAGGGTCGGTGTTAAGTGGACAGACCAAAGTGGGCGACAGCCTCAAGTTATTTCCTAGCGAGACCATTGTGCGGGTACGCGGTTTAGAGTGGCATGGCGAGAAAATAGATAAAGTTTCTGCAGGGCAGCGGGCAGCCATTAATTTAGCCGGGATCGAAATGGAACAAGTAGAGCGCGGTATGGCTCTGAGTGTTATTGAGCGGGGCGAAGTAAGTAACGTGTGGGATATCGCCGCCGAGTGGCAGCAAGAGGTGGCGAGCGGTCTCAGAGTTCGACTACATCTGGGAACCGGTGAATTTTTAGGAAGAATTTATTCCTTTAAAGATACCGACAATCAGTATATGCGACTTATTCTGGAACAGCCGTTGGCAGCCGGAGCCGGTGACAGGGGAATAATCAGGCTATATTCTCCGCAGCATTTACTTGGCGGGGTGATTTTGGTAGCGCCGGGGCGTGAAAGCAGAAGATTAACCGCCACGCGGGCCGCACTGACGGAAGCTTTTGTGCGTGGTGATGACATAAACACGGTTTTCTTCCGGATCGCCGAAAGCAAAGCGGTTTTAACCAGAGCCGAAATTAGGCGGCAGAGTGGGTATATGCCTGATAAAGCAGTAGATCAGGCTGTTGACAAATTGACAGCAGCGGAGCAGCTATACTGTCTTGATAAAACGTACATTGGCGCCAGTGTGCTCGCTAATCTTGCTACAACAGCAACAACGATTATTGGCGAATTTCATCAGGCTGAGCCTGACAGAAGCGGATTATCAAAAGAGATAGTCCGGCAAAAATTGGGACTAAATGATAAAAGCTTTGAAATTATCTTAGCTCAGTGGCTGATAGAGGGTCTTGTGGTCAGTAATGGCGGCGAGCTTGCGATTGCTACCCATGCGGCTCAACATGGAGATTGGCGGCAACAACTAGTAGATGAGGCCGCCAAAGCACTTGCTGATGTCGGACTAACAAATATTGATAGTGTGTTATTAGCAGAAAAAATGGCGCTGAGTTCTGATAAAGCAAAGATAGCCCATGATGTACTAACCAAGGCTGGAGTGCTAATAAAGGTGGGAGATTTTTTTGTATACAGCAAAACAATGCAGTACATTGTTCAAGTTATTCACAGACACTTTCAGGAAAAACAGACGTTAACAGTGGCCGAATTACGGGACATTCTGAATACTTCACGTAAGACGGCGCTACCCTTATTAGAATACATGGATATGCATAAATATACAACGAGGAAGGGCGATGTACGCCATCCAACCTTGAAAATGCTGAATTTGTCAGAATAAACTTACTTTAATTATGCATATTGACAACAAGATAATATGTTTTTATAATAAAACTCAAATACAACATGTGTATATTGGTGTGTTTTTGCAAAATACAAATGTTTAATTTGAGGGAGTGTGTCTAGGGTTCCGCGCAGCAATGCGGCTGGACCAAGCGACACAGGTGCAGCGTGGCACAGCACTACACCGTGGGTATAAAAGACCCGGCGGAAGGTCCCAAGGGCAGGGGTTTTTCGCTAGGCCTTTTTTTTGTCCAACAGGAAAGATAACTTTCTAAAGACAGGTTATAGCGACATCGGCTTCCGCTTTCGCAACAAGCTTGGCGCAGGCCGTGTTTTCTTTACCCGACAGAAAGTATAGTTTTCTAAAGTGGCGCAATAACGGCAACCAGTGATCGAATCTGCCGCAATAGGTGCAACTGTGGTTTACGTAATAAAGTATAGTAAACAATTAATGGAGAGGGTGGGAGAGTAGGATGTGTAGAATCGGGGCTATAAAAAGTAAAATAGCATTTCATCCGTCGCTGGCATTGCATTTGATGCTGCCCCAGCAAGAAGGGCACGACAACTCGGGTTTTGCTATGGTCATGCAAGATCTGGAAGGAACTTTTGCTGATTGTAAGGATAAGCCGCTACTGTCGCTAGCCTGTACACAAAAAGGCGCGGCAATGGTAGAGCATTTTATGGAAACAAATAACTTTACCCCAGTGCACGAGTGGATTCCCCGGGGAATCCGTCAGCCAGGACTTGATATTAAGGCTATGCCCTACTACATTTTCCGGGCCTACGATTATCCCGAGTATTACAGGAGTGCATCAGCGGAGGCTAAAGCCGAGCTGCTCTTAGATATCCGGCTATCGCTCAGGGCGCTCTTAGAAGCCGAAGAGCAAGGGTATGTATATTCCTTTTGGCCAGATGTCCTTACTTTAAAAGAAATCGGCGATCCCCGCGATATTGCGACTTATTTTAAATTGTGGGATAATAACGGCAATTTGATGGCGAAAAACGTTGTTGTTCAGTGTCGGCAAAATACCAACTATGATATTGTGCGCTATGCAGCCCACCCCTTTTTCTTACAAGGCTATACATTGTGTGCCAATGGCGAAAACACATTTTATACAAAAAATAAAGAATATCAAAAATCATTACATCGCGGTTATGTAGGTTTTGAATCAGATTCGCAAAACTTCCTATATACATTGCACTATGTTCTTAATGTGCTCAAATGGCCGATAAAATATTACAAGCATGTAATTACCCCGTTGCCATTTGCAGAGATAGCTAAACGCGCTGATCATGCTGAGCTAACGGCTATTCGCCAGTCGCTGGGGCATTTAGAAATAAACGGGCCAAATACTATTATTGGTATGCTGCCAAATGGCAGTATGATGACCTGTTGTGATTCCAAAAAATTGCGGCCTGTTGTTGTGGGCGGCGATGGAACAACCATTGCCATTTCATCAGAGGTTTGCGGTATTAACCAGATACTGCCCAACCGCAATCAAGAGCTTGATATATATCCAAATGAACGGGAAGTTGTGGTAATTACCCCGGAATTGGAGGTAGAACGGTGGAAGCAATAAGAACACAAGATGTAAGCGTCAATGATTTGCCGTGGAAAATACAATACACCAATTCGCGTTGTACCATGTGCGGCAGTTGCGTGGCTGCCTGTAGCTTTAATGCCATTGAAGCTGCAATGGAACGCCGTTCGGTAACTATTTCCACAGGACATCAGCCTGAACCAAGCCAGCGTCATCGCGCTGTGCCGGTGATTAAACAGCGGGCGGCAGTAAGCAATGCCTGTGTTGGCTGTGGCATGTGCGAAAAAGTTTGCCCCAATGGTGCGATTAAACCTGTTCGCAATATTGATTCCCGCATTAATTATCTAAATCGCAGCGGCGGTTCTCCGGTTAAACGCGGTGGCCGCAATGGCATTTGTGCTGATGACCGGACACTCGACAAAATTGTGGTTGGCCGTATTTCGCAGATGACAGACCCGGCGTTAGACTCAGAGCGCCATACCTTTGATATCTTAGCACCTTTTGGGCGCGTGCTTTTGCCCAATGAGCTGCCGTTGTCCTCTAATGGACAGGAGCTGACTCTAACAGGAAAAACACCGCCGGTAAACTGGATTTATCCGGTAATCTTCAGCGATATGTCGATTGGCGCACTTTCAACCCGCGCCTGGGAAGCGGTTGCTCTGGCGACGGCGTACCTAAATGAAAAACATAATTTGCCTGTAAGAATGTGTTCTGGCGAAGGCGGTATGCCTAGCAAGCTTATGAAGTCAGAACATCTCAAATATATGATTTTGCAGATTGCCTCAGGACACTTTGGCTGGAACCGGATTGTTCAGGCCATGCCGCACATGAAGGTTGACCCGGCCGGAATACTGATCAAAATCGGCCAAGGCGCAAAGCCTGGTGACGGCGGTTTATTGCCGGCGGCCAAAGTATCGAAAACCGTTCAGGCTATTCGTGGCGTACCCAAGGCTGACCTGTTATCGCCACCTAACCATCAGGGGTTGTACTCCATTGAAGAGTCGGTACAAAAGATGTTCATGTCAATGAATGCTGCCTTTAAGTTCCGGGTGCCAGTAGCGATTAAATGTGCGGCTTCCGCAACCTCGGTTTCCGTATATAACAATCTCATTCGTGATCCATATAAAATTTGCGGTGGTTTCTTTATTGATGGTATCCAAGGCGGTACTGGCGCAGCCAATGAAGTATCTCTTGATCATACTGGTCATCCGGTAGTATCCAAAATCCGGGAGTGTTATCTGGCTGCTGTTAAACAAGGCCGTCAAGGGCAGATTCCGCTCTGGGCAGGCGGTGGTGTTGGCTTAACAGGCAACGCGGCTGCTGATGCTTTCAAACTAATTTGTTTAGGTGCGAACGGCGTATTTTTGGGTAAATTGCTGATTCAGCTCTGTGGTTGCGTTGGTAATGAGCATGGGCGCTGTAACGCGTGTAACACCGGCAACTGTCCGGCAGGCATTTGTACGCAGAACCCTCGACTGGTTAAACGTTTGGATATTGATAAAGCAGCGCAGAACATTGTCGAGTATATGTTGGCCTTGAACAGTGAACTTAAAAAGCTGATGGCTCCAGTTGGCAACAGTTCGCTGCCGGTCGGCCGCTCTGACGCGTTAGTAACAACTGATAAAGCGATTGCCGACAAATTAGGCATTCAATATGTATGTTAGGGGGAACTGCGCATGTTTAAAATAAGTACGATTGACGGCAATAATCGGATGTCAACGCAGGACCTCTTAGAGAGAATCAATGCAGCGTTGGCGCAGGGAGAAACAGAGTTTGATATTGAAGCAGCAGGTCAGCATGATATTGGCGGCCCGCTATGGCATCCAGAAGGTAAACCCTTAAAATTTCATGTAAAAAATGCCGGTCAGCGCGTAGGCTCTATGTGCTTGGCAGGCACCGAAATTATTGTTGAGGGTTCGGTTTCGGCTGATGTTGGCTGGTTAAATGCCGGTGGCCGCATCGTAGTAAAGGGCGACGGCGGCGATACCACGGCTCATTGTGCTGCCGCAGGTACTATTTATGTAGGTGGTCGGGCTGGAACCCGCTCGGGATCACTGATGAAACACGACCCCTATTATGAAGCGCCGGAATTTTGGGTGCTAAAAAATGTCGGCAGCTTTGCGTTTGAATTCATGGGTGGCGGTATTGCGGTAGTATGTGGTTATGATAGCGAGCAATTCGAATCCGTGTTAGGTGATCGCGCTTGTACCGGCATGGTTGGCGGTATTGTCTACTTCCGCGGCTCGGCCAGCGGAATATCATCTAAGGATACCAAAATACTGCCGCTAAGCGCAGAGGATATTGCGTATCTTGATGGCAAAATGGATGATTTTTTAGGGGCAATTGACCGCTCGGCGCTACGTGGCGAGCTGACTGAGTGGAGCCAATGGCAAAAAGTTGTACCTCTTTCCTATGATGAACGACCGAAAAAGGCTAACACGGATATGCGCTCTTTCCGGACAGATGAATGGGTGCCTGGCAGTATTTTCGGTGATGTGTGTGACGATGACTTTGGCGTAATTGGCGCTGTCACCACCGGAGTAACCCGTCGGCGTATACCTGTTTGGGAAAATGGCAAATACAGTGCCCCCTGCGAGTTCAACTGTACGGCCTCAATCCCATCGCAACAGCGCTTTAATCTGCTGCGCGAAGGCAAAATTGATGAAGCTTATAAATTAGTTCTTGAATATACCCCTTTCCCAGGCTCTGTATGTGGAGCGGTTTGCCCTAATCTGTGCATGGATGATTGCACTCGTAAAACGGTGGATATTTCGGCGCAAATTGGCAAACTTGGCCGCTACTTTAGTGAAGTTGATTTACCTAAGGCCGCGGCGAAAACAGGCAAAAATGTAGCCGTTATCGGTGGTGGTGCAGCCGGCTTAACAGCAGCTTGGCAACTGGCACGTTTAGGACATGAAGTCACAGTATTTGAAGCTGATAAAAAAGTCGGCGGCAAAATGGAACAGGTTATACCCCGCATGCGTCTGCCCCAAGAAACGCTAAGCCGGGAAATTGAACGGATTGCCAAGATGGGTGTCGCTTTTAAAACCGGGGTTAGTGTTGATAAAGCTAAATTTGCGGCAATACAGGGCAGCCATGATGCGGTTGTAATTGCAACAGGTTCCCATGTGACCAAAGTCATTCCCTGGCCGGGACATGAACGTATTGTCAAAGGCCTTGAGTTCCTAAAAGCCATCAACCAGGGACAAAAGCCCAAAATTGGAAAAAAAGTTATTGTTATCGGCTGCGGCAACTCCGGTATGGACGTAGCGGTAGGGGCTTATGGCCTTGGTGCTGAGCAGGTTACCTGTATTGATGTACAGCGACCGGCGGCTTTTGATCAGGAGATTGCTCATGTTAAGGCGTTAGGCGGCGAGATTCTTTGGCCGGTATTTACCAAAGAGGTTACTGATAAGGGGATCATTACGCAGGAAGGACAGTTTATCGAAGGCGATACCGTAATCATTGCCGTTGGTGAGTTGCCGGATCTATCCTTCATTCCTGATGGTATTGCGCTTGAACGTGGTTGTTTGAAACCGGCTGCTGACAATAGTATTGCCCCTGGCATCTTTACTGCAGGGGATACCATCCGTCCGGGCAGACTTGTTGATGCTATCGGCGCTGCTTGTCAGGCAGCAATAGCCGTAGATGCTTATCTGAAACAAGTGGAATATAGCCCGGCTCAGAAGACCGTAATTCCAGCAGACCGCTTAAGTACAGCCTACTTTAAAAAATGCCATAGCTGCGATGTGCCTGAGGCCAATACCGATTATAGCCGATGTATCAGTTGCGGTACTTGCCGCGATTGTCATATGTGCCTCAAATCGTGTCCGGAGAATGCCATCACCCGTACTCTGGGCGAAGGTGGTGCAGAGTATTCCTCTGACCCTGATAAATGCATTGGTTGCGGTATATGTGCCGGCATTTGTCCTTGCGGTGTTTGGAACATGGAATCCAATGCCGAGCCCATTGTATTTTACAAATAAGTAACACTTCACGAAGTAAAAGGGGTAGGGCCGCAGCCCTACCCTTTTTTGGTAAACATTATCGTAACTGTCCGTTGTGAGTGGACAATTGGAGCGATGTCCAAACATGAGAGTATTGACAGAGATGGACACTCCTCCTATAATTACACTGTATGGCATACACCTATGTGTTGTTAGTGGACACGAAGTACTAACAGCAGGAGGGCTGTTCTCTGTTAGTAGGCAGTTCCTCGGCATTATGGGGGGCGATAATGTACGGTACTAGTTAGGTGTTGTTTGTGTCTTGAGTTAATTATTTGGGAGGGGAAACCATGTTAAAAACAAGATTTACAAAGCTAGTCAGTGTAACGGTATGTGTACTTATGCTAGCAGGTCTCGTGGCCGGTTGCGGCGGAAGCGGCGGAAAGCAAGCAGATGTAATTAAATTGGGAGCCAACCTGGAAATGACTGGTAACAATGCGACCTTCGGCCAGTCGGCGACCAATGCTGCAAAACTTGCAATTAAAGAAGTCAATGCCAAGGGCGGTGTTTTAGGAAAGCAACTTACCTTAGTTGTAGCTGACAATAAGAGTGAAGCAGCCGAAGCCGCTAATGCTATGCAAAAGCTTGTAACCCAGGATAAAGTAGTAGCTGTTATTGCACCAATTGCCTCCTCAAGTGTTATTGCCGCAGCTCAAGTAAATGCCGATAATAAAGTACTGGCTATTAGCCCGACAGCATCTAACCCCAAAGTTACGGTTGATCCTAGCACCGGTAAGGTTCGTGATTTTAACTTCCGGGCTGCATTTATTGACCCATTCCAAGGTTCTGTTATGGCTAGTTTCGCGCAAAAATCCCTGAAAGCCAAAACAGCGGCCTTATATATTGAAAATTCCAGTGACTATGCTAAAGGCCTGGGCCAATATTTTAAAGAAACTTTTGAGAAAAATGGCGGCACAATTGTCGCAAACGAAGCCTATTTAGCAAAAGATACTGATTTTAAAGCTACCTTGACTAAAATTAAATCCCAAAATCCTGACGTAGTATTTTTGCCTGGTTATTATCAGGAAGTGGGCATGATAATAAAACAAGCTCGCGAACTTGGACTTACTGTTCCGTTCCTCGGCGGCGATGGCTGGGATTCAGCTAAATTACCCGAGATCGGCAGTCCACAAGCCTTAAACAACACGTTCTTCAGCAACCACTATTCACCTGATGACAACAGTCCGGCAGTAAAGACCTTTGTTGAAGCTTATAAAAAAGAGTATGGACAAACTCCGGATGCTTTTGCCGCATTATCCTATGATGCGACTATGATGGTTATTGAAGCTATAAAAAAAGCCAATAGCGCCGACCCCGTCAAAATTAAGGACGAATTGGCCAAAACTAAAGAATATCAGGCAGTATCAGGTTTAATCAGCTTCAACGCTACTCATGACCCAGTTAAGAGTGCGGTAATTATTGAAATGAAAGATGGCAAGCAAACCTTTAAAGAAAAGGTAAATCCCTAAATAAGGGTGTGTTGCGTCCTCTTGTGGCCGGGGCAGTTTCTGCCCTGGCCATCCGGACCAACCGGCCCTTCAACATAAAACTATTATTTGAAACTGGAGAGGGGAGAGCGCAGTGGATTCCTCAAGTATAATTGTACAACTAGGTCAACAGTTAATTAACGGTATTTCTCTGGGCAGCATTTATGCGCTCATTGCGCTGGGTTATACCATGATTTACGGTATAATCAGGCTGATCAACTTTGCCCACGGTGATATTTACATGGTGGGCGCGTATGCAGGCTTTTTTGCCACTACAATGTTTAAGTTTTCCTTTATTCCCGCACTCATCTTTTCGATGGCTGCAGCCGGTGTTATTGGCATGATCATTGAAAGGGTTGCCTACCGGCCGCTCAGGCATGCACCCAAAATTGCCATACTAATTACGGCAATTGGTGTGTCCCTATTTTTAGAATATGGCGGAATGCTGCTGGTATCACCCCAACCGCGTACGTTTCCGGTACTTTTCAACTCCGAAGTATACAATGTTGGTGGAATGGTGATAAATAGTCAGCAAATTGTTATTTTAGTGGTATCCCTGCTGCTGATGGTCATTCTGACCTATGTCGTAAATAAAACTAAGATGGGCAAAGCTATGAGAGCGGTATCTTTTGATACCGAGGCTGCCCAGCTAATGGGCATTGATGTGGATAAAGTAATTTCTTTTACCTTTGGCATTGGCTCAGCCTTGGCTGCAGCCGCAGGTGTCCTTGTCGGCATTTATTACAACTCAATTGACCCACTGATGGGCATTATGCCAGGCCTTAAAGCTTTTGTTGCCGCTGTTCTCGGCGGTATTGGCAGTTTGCCTGGTGCTATGCTTGGCGGTACGATACTGGGGATCATTGAGGCTCTGGTCAGTGGTTTCTGGTCTTCCACCTTCCGGGATGCGGCGGCCTTCGCTATCTTGATTATTATATTACTATGGAAACCGACCGGCCTCTTGGGTAAAAATATCCGGGAGAAAGTGTAGGTGACAGGCCATGAAATTATTGCAAAAAACTAAAACAGATCTAATGGCATTAGTGGCCTGCTTTGCAGTGTATGCCATTATTCAGGGTATGATACTGGCTGATATCATTGGGCCGTTTTGGCAACTAAATATTATATTAATTGGAATCAATATTATTTTGGTAGTAAGTTTGAACCTCATTAACGGCTTTACCGGACAATTCTCCATCGGCCATGCAGGCTTTATGGCGGTTGGTGCCTATGTTAGTGCCGTGCTTACTGTTAAATTTCAACTACCGTTTCTGGTAGCTATTGCCGGCGGTGCGCTTGGTGCCGGGGCATTAGGCTTTGCGATTGGGTTGCCGACTCTGCGGTTAAATGGCGATTATCTGGCCATTGCCACCTTGGGTCTGGGCGAGATCATTCGTATTTGTATTCTCAACATCCAGTATGTTGGCGGGGCTTCTGGCTTTATGGGTATTCCCCGTTATACTAACTTTACCTGGATGTTTGCATTCACAGTATTTACTGTGTTTGTTATTAAGAATTTCATTGACTCAACCCACGGACGAGCCTGTATCTCAGTGCGTGAAAATGAGATTGCTGCCGAAGCCATGGGGGTAGATACGACAAGATATAAGGTGCTGGCATTTACCATTGGGGCAGCTTTTGCCGGTGTTGCGGGTTCGCTGTTCTCTCACTACTTTTACATTGCGCATCCGGCATCCTTTACTTTCATGAAGTCCTTTGACATCTTGACTATGGTTGTATTAGGCGGTCTTGGCAGTATCACCGGCAGCATTACAGCCGCTGTTTTACTGACATTTGTTTCGGCAGCGCTTGCCAGTTACCCAGAGTGGCGGATGATTATTTATTCGGTAATGCTGATTATACTAATGCTATATCGGCCGCAAGGCTTGTTTGGTAACAAGGAATTGAGCTTTAAGATGTTAAGCCGCTGGACAGGAGGTAAGAAAAATGGCTCTACTCAAGGCAACTAAGCTATCCATAGTTTTTGGCGGCCTGAGGGCGGTCTCTAATTTTGACGTTGAAATTGCTTCCGGCGAGCTGGTTGGCTTAATCGGCCCGAACGGTGCGGGCAAGACAACGGCCTTTAACCTCTTAACCGGTGTATATGAACCCACCGAAGGACAAATCGAATTTGACGGTAAAAGTGTTGTCGGTCTTAAACCCTTTCAGATTACCCAGCGGGGTATTGCGCGTACTTTCCAGAATATCCGGTTGTTTGCTGATCTTACTGTGCTGGATAATGTTAAGATCGCCTATCACTTTCACGTAAAATATGGTCTGATGGAATCGCTGTTTCGTATTGGCCGTTACCATAGTGAAGAAGCTGAAATAGAAAAAAAAGCCATTGAGTTCTTGGAGATATTCCAACTGGCTGATAAAAAAGATGAAATTGCTAAAAACCTCCCGTATGGCGAACAACGCCGTCTGGAAATTGCACGGGCGCTGGCGGCTCAGCCTAAGCTGCTGCTGTTAGATGAACCGGCTGCTGGCATGAATCCCCAGGAAACGCAGCAGCTTATGGAAATGATTCGTTGGATTAAAGATAAATTTAATCTGACCATTCTCCTGATTGAGCATGATATGAGTCTTGTTATGGGTGTGTGTGAGCGTATTTATGTGCTTGATTATGGTAGCATAATTGCGCAGGGTACGCCCTCTGAAATCAAAAATAATCCACGGGTTATCGAGGCCTACCTCGGTGAGGAGGTTTAGATCATGGCAATGTTAAAAGTTGATAATATAAATGTATATTACGGTGCTATTCACGCGCTAAAAGGGATTAGTGTTGAAGTAAATCAGGGAGAAATTGTAACCTTGATTGGCGCCAATGGCGCAGGCAAGAGTACAACATTACGCACCATATCAGGTCTCCTTAAACCCAAAACTGGTCAAATTCTGTTTGAAGGTCAAAACATTGCCGGCACAGCCGCTCAGAATATTGTTAAGCTGGGAATCTCCCAAGTTCCGGAAGGACGCCGGGTATTTGCGCATATGACAGTGCTGGAAAACCTTGATTTGGGTGCCTATTTGCGTTCAGATAGCAAAGGAATCAAGGAAGATATGGATACTGTATTTGGTCGTTTTCCCCGATTGGCTGAACGGCGTAGTCAGCTTGCCGGTACGCTTTCCGGCGGTGAGCAGCAAATGTTGGCAATGGGGCGGGCGCTGATGAGTCGTCCCCGTATCCTGCTGTTGGATGAGCCGTCAATGGGTTTGGCTCCGCTATTGGTAAAGGAGATATTCTCCATAGTAAAAGATATTAACGAGACAGGAACCACCATCCTTTTGGTTGAGCAAAATGCCCATATGGCATTATCGATTGCTAACAAGGCTTATGTGCTTGAGACCGGACGGGTTATCCTGTCAGGGGACGCCAAGGAGTTGGCGGCAAGCGAAGAAATTAGAAAAGCATATCTTGGCGGTTAACAGCCGCCTGGATACATATAATTAAAGGATAGAGTTCTACGGAAGTTGTATAAATACATGAGTAGGGGAGTGTTATGCTATGATCGTATCAAAACGAATGACAGCCAATCCTACGACCATTACCTCAGTCATGACTGTTGTTGACGCCTTACAGCTTATGCGTAATAATAAGTTTCGCCGTCTGCCGGTGGTAGACAATGGAAAGCTTGTTGGCATTGTAACCGACAGAGATCTAAGGGAAGTATCGGCATCACCAGCGACATCTCTTTCAGTTTTTGAATTAAACTATCTCTTAGCCAAAATGCAAGTAAAAGATATAATGACCAAAAAGGTACTCACCGTTAATGCCAACGCTACTGTAGAAGAAGCCGCCCTGGTAATGTACAACAACAAGATCGGTGGTTTGGTTGTTATCGATGAGAACAACCAAGTAGTTGGTATCTTAACTGAAACTGACATATTTAAAGCCTTTGTTGACGCGATGGGACTGCCGCAAGGCAAAACCCGCCTGACTATTCTTGTGCCTGATCGGGTGGGCGTGATTAATGATATTTCAGGTGTGTTTAAAGAGCAGGGTATTAGCATGGGCAGCTTTGTCTCTTATCCGACCGATGACGGGCATTATGAAGTAATTATCAGAGCTGATGTAAAAGATGTGAAAACCCTGACAGATAAGCTGGCGGCATTAGGTTACCCTGTTCATCATGCGGTTCAGATCGGTAATTAAACCGTAAATCTGTGAAAATTTTACACATTTTGTTTGCTGTGCTAATATAATAAGCATAGGATCAGGCGGTCGGTTATTGCCGACGTAGCTGGGCAAGCAAGCAGCAGGTTAAGCCTGCGGGACCTATCGGCTCCGCAGGCTTATTTAATTACTTGGAGGGAGAAGCTTGGAAGCAGAAAATAATAGAATAAAGCAGCAAACAGCGAGATTATCGGTGATATCTAATACAGTACTTGTATTACTGAAATTAGTTATCGGGATGTATACGGGTGCTGTCAGTATTGTTTCGGAAGCAGCTCATTCAGGAGTAGATTTGATTGCGGCCATGGTAGCCTATTTTGCTGTAAGGAAATCCAGTAAACCACCAGATACGCAACATGCCTATGGTCATGGTAAAATTGAAAATCTGTCAGCTGCCTTTGAGGCAGTCCTTATTGTATTTGCGGCACTATGGATTGTGTATGAATCGGTTGAAAAGATCAATACGCCGCATGTACCGGCATACCTGGAGTATGGTCTGGTGGTAATGGCCGTATCGATGATTGTGAATTACTGGGTATCCAGTAAGCTGTATGCTGTGGCTAAGAGCACGGGTTCACATGCCTTAGAGGCCGATGCACTGCATCTAAAAGCCGATATCTGGACAAGTGCCGGCGTGTTTATTGGGCTGGGGATTATTAAGTTGACAGGCCTATACTGGCTTGACCCGGTTATTGCGATCAGCGTAGCCGTTGTCGTGTTTAAAGCCGGGTTTAGCATGACACTGAAAAGTATATATGAGTTGACAGATATTAGCTTACCAGAAGAAGAGGAAATGGCAATTAGAGACATTGTCGCAAGTCACCCAGAAGTCATAGCCTTTCACCAGTTAAGAACCAGAAGATCAGGCAGCAGTCGGCAGATTGACATGCATCTGGTATTGCAAAAGAATATGCACCTTGACAAAGCGCATGCTGTGTGCGATGAGATTGAAACAGCAATTAAAAACAAATTTTCACCTTGCGATGTAATAATCCATTTGGAACCTTGTGATTATCATGAAGGCTTTGGCGCCTGCCCGGCAGAATGCGGTGAAAACTGCAAACTGGAATAATGAAAATTACTTACCTGAAAAATATGATTCTTCAGCAGGGTAAGGTCTATGTAGGGTATAATATATAGCAGAGATAACAGCAAAGGAGGTGCATTACTTGTGGTAAAACTTACAGAATATACTAAGAGCGGTGGATGAGCGGCTAAAATTGGGCCAGGGGACCTGGCCGGAGTATTGTGCCAGCTGCCGGTGATGCAGCATTCCAATGTGCTTGTGGGCATTACTACCTCTGATGATGCAGGGGTATATAAGTTGAATGAAACAACGGCCTTGGTGCAGACCGTCGATTTTTTTACTCCCATTGTTGATGATCCGTATCTGTTTGGCCAAATTGCTGCCGCAAACAGCCTGAGTGATATTTACGCTATGGGGGCAACGCCGCTGACCGCACTAAATTTGGTGGCCTTTCCCAACGGCAAATTACCCCAGGAAGTGTTGCTGGCGATATTGCAGGGAGGACAGGATAAGGTAGCTGAGGCCGGAGCCGTAATTATTGGGGGACATACCATTGACGATAATGAACCTAAATATGGCCTAGCGGTTACCGGCACTGTCCATCCCGATCAGGTTTGGACAAACGCCGGGGCGCAGATGGGGGATTGCCTGGTGTTGACCAAAGCTTTGGGCACCGGAATTTTGGCCTCGGCCGCCCGCGCTGATCTATTCCCGCAGGGCGTAGCGGCGGCAATAACCGAAATGGTGACTCTCAATGCAGCGGCCAAAGGTGCGGCAGCTGGTTTTACTATTCACGCCTGTACCGATATTACCGGTTTTGGTCTTATCGGGCATGCTTATGAAATGGCAGCTGGCAGCAAAGTGTCGATAGTCATTGATAGTACAACCTTGCCACTACTACCTGAGGCAGCCGAAGCCGCGGCCATGGGCTTAGTGCCAATCGGAGCGTATACTAACCGCAAATATTTAAAAACAGTGACATTTGCTCCAACTGTGCCTGAATCTATCAGAGATATTGGTTTTGATCCGCAAACTTCAGGCGGACTGTTGTTTGCCGTACCTGAGCGCGAGGCCGACCAATTAGTGGTGGCACTGCAGGCGGCTGGGGTAGTATCGGCCTGCAAGATTGGGCAGGTAACTAACGAAGGGAGTGGAGAGATTTATGTCAGATAAAATTGTTGACTGCCGGGGGATGGCTTGTCCCGGGCCGGTTATAAGTACGAAAAAGGCTATTGAAGAGACTGAGTCCGGTAGAATAACCGTTATTGTTGATAACGAGGTAGCTAAAACCAATGTTGCCAAATTTGCTGCAGCCAGTGCTTTGGGGGCAGCCGTTGAAACTAAGGACGGACATTACTATATTAGTATTGTTAAAGGATCAGGCCAGCAGGTTACAGGTGTTGCAAGCCAAACGGCAGCAAGTGACGCCGGTAATAACAGCCAAGTCTACTTAATCACCCAAGATACTTTGGGGCACGGTTCACCGGAACTGGGGGCGGTACTGATAAATGCGTTTATGACGACGCTGCTCGAAGTTAAACCTTTGCCTGCCGCCATCTTGATGATTAATTCCGGGGTCAAGCTTACTGTCAAGGGTTCACCGGTGTTAGACCAACTGACAACACTAGCCGGGCGGGGTGTGACCATTTTGTCCTGTGGCACTTGCCTAGACTATTATCAGTGTAAAGCTGAACTGGCAGTGGGTGAAGTAACCAACATGTACACCGTTGTTGAAACCATTTCCCGTAATAAAACAGTGACCATATAAGTAGGTGATCTTATTATATATCCGGGTTACGACAGGTTAATTTCCTTTGATTCGGTGCAGCAATCCATAAAGGCCGAGCGGCTTTTGAGGCAAAAGGGTATTGGCTGTTATGTTTTGCCGACACCGCGGGAAATTGATATTAGCTGTGGGCAATGCCTGCTCTTCATGGCTTCGCAGCAAGCAGATATTATCCGGTTGTTTGCTGACGACAAGGTGCGTTGGTCCAAACTTTTTAGCCGGACGGCAGTAGGCCGGAGTTACATTTATGAAAAGCTTACTGAGTGTGGAGGTTCACGTGGAACAAATACTGACAACTGATTTTTGGCTGTCAATGGCGATAAAGGCTGTGCGGTTGGCCGCCATTGTGATTGGCGGCGCACTGGTGCTCAAGTTTACCAATTTGATGGTGGAGCAATTTTTTATTCCGAGGCCTGGCAGTAAAACGCTGTATCTTGATGAGAAACGCGCCCGGACACTAAGCGGACTTATGCACAGTATTATCCGCTATGTTATTTATTTTATCATTGTTGTAATGCTGCTGCAGGAGTTCAAGATTGATACCACTTCGATTGTTGCCGGAGCCGGCATTATCGGTTTGGCTCTCGGTGTAGGTGCTCAAAGCCTGATCAAGGATTTTGTCACTGGATTTTTTATCATCTTGGAGGATCAATACGGTGTTGGCGATTATATCGCGATTAGCGATATGGCTGGTACCGTTGAGGAACTAGGCTTTAGGGTTACGAAGCTGCGGGATGGGAATGGTATTCTTCACATTATTCCTAATGGCTCGATTGCCAAAGTAAGCAATTATACCCGCGGGCATATGCAGGCAGTTGTTAATGTGCCAATTGCCTATGAGGCCGACATGGAACAAGTATTTACAGTCTTGAATGAGGTATGTAAGACTGTCGGACAGACAGTGCCTGAGGTGATTGACGGTCCCAGTGTATTGGGGGTAGTGGATCTTAGGCCAGGAGAGATCATCATTCGGATTGTCGCTAAAACCGTGCCGTTACAACAGCAAAAAGTTGAGATCGCACTACGCCGCTTAATAAAAGAGAGGTTTACCG
>JAEZVB010000105.1 GCA_023443285.1 Bacillota bacterium | reverse complement strand
ACACGATACGTTTGGCTTCCGCACAGATTATCAGATAGTAACTATGAAACAAATGAAAAAAATTTTTAAAGATACCTTATAAGACAAAACATTACTCACTTTTTCGCAAATACCAAAAAGCCTATCAGCCCTTATTTTTCAAGGATTGATAGGCTCTTTATTCCTTAGCAACTGTCAAAGATGAGATTATAGGATTGCGTACCGAAAAATGCAAGTAGATATTTTTTTGATGGTTTCAAAATTGGTTATATTTTCTTATTCTTTTCAGAAGGATGAATCTTCTAGCCGCTCTGCCATGTCCCTATGCCAATCGGCTAATAACACATGATATTTTAGAATACGCTCATAAATAGCAATAGCTAATGGCTCGTTATATGTATGGACTGTCAGATTGCGGTCATCGGCCATTTTCAGAGCCAACAGGGCTTCTGTATCATCCAATAATCCTATTTCACGGCAAGCACGAATCACACCCTTAGGCGAAGCCAAATCAATTCCTTCTACCATAAACAAATAGGCTTGAGCTGCCTTCCAAACAGCTTCAAATGTAAATTCAAAGCGCTGAATAATTGCATCTCGCTCCAAATCGGTGGGAGTTGGCAATTGAACAGCCTCCTGCAAACGCAAAATTGCCCGGGCAGCAACCGCTAATCTTTCCTTTAACCTTTCCATACTATACCTTCTTCCCTCACTTTGGTCACAAGTACTTTTGCTGCTTCCGCCAAATCAACTACATCAACACGATAAGGAACCGTTGATTCTTCAAGCGCCTCTCGTAGTCGGGCTAAATTTTCTAGATGTACCCCGCCTACACTATCCACAGCAATATCAATATCAGAAGATATGTGCTCTTCGCCCCGCGCCCATGAACCAAACAAATATACTTTTACAGGCTGATCACCAATTTCAGCCAACACAACTTGCCTGACCATGTCCAAAATCTGCTGACGCGCGATGCTTCCCATAGCAACCTCCCCTATTAGGCTTTCATTAACACAATACACCGTTCTCTTTGTTTCTGTATTACTTATTATACCAACCCTGCTGCTAAAATAACAGGTATCGCCTAAAACAAAAAGCCACAGTCGCCTGCAGCTATATATCCCCGTGCAATTTTAAAATAACCTGCCCCCGTCTCACATTCATCAGTGGATGTCTTGGTATAGCCCATGGGTCCTACCATGGAAATTGCCAAACTCCCTCGTCACCTTGTCGATGGCGCTGACTTCTGCCTGCAGTATGTCCATCCATTCCTGTACCTGAGCCACCTCCTGCTCATTAAGGTGACGGCTGGCGGCGTAAACTGCGAGTTCCCGCATCGCTCGCAGTTTTCCCTCCATTTTGTCCAAAGCTTCCAGACGTCTGCGAATCCATTCCAATTGCTCCTGGCACATTTCGTCTGACAATTGACCCATGCCAATCACATCCGTTCTGTACGTTTACTTTTATTAGATTTTGGTGTTAATACAAGCCTCACTTTACTTCCATATAACACCAGACTAAATGCAAGACCTAACCCTTTTACGATAATAGAAAGGCCTAGTGCTGCGCGGAACTGACGATACACTAGGCTCTTCTACATATTTAAATTAGCTTTTCCACTCCACCCTACTAGGCGCAAAACTTGAAACTATTCCTTCATAAGCATCGTCAACCTTTTGTTGCTGCTTTGCCCGGTTAAGATAATATCGTAATTTAAAAGTCATCTTCTGATTGAGTTGGCGAATTTCGTCTAAAAACTGCTTTCCCTCAAGCGAACGATGAAAACCTTGGTGTTTAACAGCTTCCAATTGTTTTTGTAGCGTTTCCCGCTGATTCATCAATTCATTAAACAAATCCATGTCCTCTTCTTCCAGAAAACGAAACATTTCTTTGGATAAAAAAAGGTAATCTTGCCACATTTGGTGAGGAGTGCGCACTAACTCTTGCTCCTCCATCACTTATTTACCACTTTCGCCGTACGTACTTTCTTAATGACTTCCATCCAGGTATCACGAAACTCTGTCAGCATACCTTTCACTTCTTCTAATTGAACAAGATCTTTCTTAATATTTGCCTGGATTAAACGATAATTCATGTACTCGTATAAGGGATATAAGTTTTTTGAGATTTCATACTCCATATCTAAGGTAGACATAAATTCCTTTATAATATCCTGAGCCCGCAAATTAGCATTATGGGCTTTTTGGAAATCCCCCACCGCAATGCCCTGAATACTTTCTGTAACAAAGCGAATAGCGCCATTGTATAACATAAGTGTTAGCATTTCTGGTGATGCTGTCATAATTTGCTGGTTTTTGTACGTACTAGCCATATTCATTGCATTCATTAAGGCTCTCCTTTCTTAGGATAACTACTATTTTCCAAATTGAGTGAGATAACTACTCTGCTGATTCAATTTGCTTAAAGCCGTCTCCATGGCAGTAAACTGTTTATAGTAACGATCCTCTGCATCTTGCATAATACGTTTCATATTAGTCATTCTTTTCTCATAATCTTTTATTGACTTGCCAAGAATGCTCTTGGTATCATAGGTAGCTGAAGCTGAAGTTCCACCCTCACCTACAATTTTTTCCATGGCATTTTTTAATGCGTCATACATACGGGGTAGAACACCTTTTTGATTGCCGGTAAGCAACGCACCATCTGTTCCTAATACTTTATAAACAGCATTCGGATCAGCGTTTAACGCAGCTCTTAGGCGGTTTTCATCGACATATAGCTTGCCACCTTCTTTATAAGTTCCAAGCGATGTGTCAATACCAATCGAGGTAGCTGTCAAATAAGAACCACTAATCCCAATTACCGCGTCTGTAAAACTATTACGCATGTTGTCAACTAACCTAGTAAGTGCCGGATCCCGTTGTAATAAACCATTTTTTGCCTTTTCTTCCCAGGCCTTTATCTGATCATCTGTTAAGCTCGATTTCTCTTCACTTGTTAACGGCAAATAATCCTTATATTTTTTCTCCGATATCTCGTCATTTAATTTTTTCAACATAGTATTGTAGACTTCTACAAATTTTTTCACACTCTCAATGGTCTTATCAATATCAGAAGTGATTACTACACTGGCGGCTTTACCAGCTGCTCCGTCATTAGTTAACCCGTTTAAGGTATAGGTAACACCTGAAACAGTAAAGGTATTACTGGACTCTTTCATATCAATACCATCAAGTTTTATCTCAGCATCATTACCTTGTTGCACAAAATTACTGTTCAATTTAAGCTTGTTTGTCACGAACTCAATAGCCGCTGGATCACTGCCGGAAAAATCCAAATTACCATTCAACGTGACTTTCCCGGTAGCTGCATCATAGCTCGCTGTACCAGCGCCAACTGCATCGTTAATTTTTTCCACTAAATTACTGTGAGTTCCTGTTGCATCATACAGCCAATCATTTTCAGCGTCCACATTGACTGCTGCTCCGTTTATCATCAATTTGAACGTACCACCGGAGATTCCTGAAAATTGGCTGGTTACATTTTTATCAGCTTCACTGTTAAACATAGTTGTATAACTAGTAGAACCTGCAGCTTGAATATCATTAAGATTAGATAGCTTTAATTTTGATCCTAAAAAAGACATAGCCGCCGAATCACTGCCAGTAAAGTCTAACGCACCGGAACTTGTCACAATAGTAAACTTGCGGGTAGCATAATTATAGCTAGCTGTAGCATTCATCCCCGCCTTATTTATCTTGTCAATAAAAGTATTTAGCGTATCAGTGCTAGTATTAAGAGAAATATTTGTAACATTCTTGCCATTAGTTAAACGGAAATTATAAATCCCACCGGCTACAAGCCCGAACTGACTGGCTAACGATGTAGCAGCTGGGTCGGCAAATAACGCATCGGTGCTGCTGGGATTCGCTCCATTTAACGTATTCAATTTCATCGTTTTCTGCAAGAAGTTAGTGGTAATACCATCGCTCCCGGTAAAATCAGCATTACCCGTAATTTTAAATTTTCTTTCTACTGGATCATAACTGGCAGTAACGCCAGCATTAGCACTATTAATGTCCGCAATTATGGAATTCATCGTTGCCTTGGAGAAATCAATGTTCACAGCAACACCATTAATCTTCATAATTCCCTTACCGGCAATATTGCTAAATACACTGGTTAAAGGTTCTGTTGCACTGGCCGCAGCCAAGGCTGCAGTTCCAGTTACACCGTTAGCACCGATTGCTTTTAACTGGTCACTGCCGTTGGGAAGACTAAGAGCTCCGGTTAACATACCAATAACTGACGCATCACTGCCAGACAAGTCTAGCACTCCCGATGTCGATTTTATACTAAATTTTCCGGAAGATTCGATAGAAGCAACAGCATTAGTTCCAGTAGCACTATTAATTTTATTAATCAAAGTAGAAATACTTTCATCTGCATTCAAATTTACATTTACAGTATTTATACCATTCTTTAACTGCAAATTGCCACCAGTAAATGTACCTCCACTCAATGCAGCTAACGATACATCGACAGGTGCTGTACTAGTAGCTGAGGCAGCTATTGACGGAGCCTTTACCAGTTGTAAATTATTGGTGATGAAGTCCAACCCCATAGCACTACTACCTGTAAAATCAATACCTGCCTTGGCTCCCGAGGAAGCCGTAGCCAGAAAGAAGCGGTCACTATTGCTGTCATAGTTGGCTATAACTCCGATACCGGCTTTATTAATGTTACTAACTAAATCATAAATACTCTGTGTTGTATCCACACTAATTGAAGCGGTAGAACTGCCATTCGTAATCTGCAGAGAAAAGTTACCTGCAGGCATACCGAATTGATTTACCAGCGAGTCTTTGTTACTACCTGTAGTAATCGGCTTACTGCTAGCCTCTTGCACACCATTGGCTAGTTTAGTTACTTCCATCGTATGAGTCATATTAGCCGCATCGGCGCCAGCAGTAGCCGTTACAGCTGCAGTATTTGTCGACGAAGTTTTGCGCGGCGACAAATTAGACTGAAGTTTATTAGAGAAAACGGCATTCCGAAACTCACTGATGGCATTATACATGGTATTGTAGTCTGCCTTTTTCCATTCTTGTTGCGTTTTCTTTTTATACAAATTGTCATACCTAGTTTGCCGAGCCTTCATCATATCCTTAACCATATTGTCAATGTCCATGCCTGAACCGGACAATCCGAAAATGCGATTTGCCATATTTACGTCCTCCTCACCAATATCCGTACTTCATTATACTTTTTTATCTAAAATAGCTCCTACACAGTCTCGAATATTAGCCACCATATCCAAAAATTCTTTAGGTGGAAACTCTTTAAGTACTTTGTCATGTTTAACATCTACCATTTGGACCATTAAACGATGGGTTCTATCATGAAGGGAAAAGCGTAAATCCGCAGTAAAGGACTCCATAAATTTGTTTATTGTTTTGGTTAGTAAATCTAAATTTTCCTTATTCAGCTTTTTCTCATCAGTTTTTTTTTCTTGAGTTGTAGCCGATTCTCCCCCTTTAAGTTGCAAGTAGATAGCTGAACTATTATCTATTTCGCCGGATTCCGCTGTCATATTATCCGGCCCTATCGAAACAGTTGGCTGTTTCAACACATAAGAAGTTCCCGTTACTTCTAACGATTTCGAAGAACTAACCGTCATATTCGTCACCTCAAGCGTTTATTCCCTATAAATTATATCGAGTAAATAAAAAAAACCTTTAGTATATAAAATAAAAAACGTTTGATATTTTTCTGATTAACTAAAAAATCATCAAACGCTCTAAAAACTACATCATTTATAACGCGTCAAAAAGTTTAAGAAAAAAATCATTTAGCTTGATTTTTTGCCTCTAATTTCTCGACACCTCGCTGCTCCGCTTCGGCTAACAGGATACGCTTATTGATTTGGACAAGACGCTTAAATTAAATCGTTTACGAAACTTAACCATAGCGACCGGGGTAAATGGTTTTGTTAACTAGATAATCCATGTAATACGAGGGGAAGGCTTCTTAGCAAGCCCTAATTGGATTGCAGACAACCCCCGCTATTATTTATATGGCAAAATAGCGGGGCTTAGATCATCTTGATAAATTTGCTCATTTGATTATTAAAATCAAATAGAGAAAAATTGCTAACGCTTAATGTCATTTCCCAAATATTGAAACCATTCTTTTGTCGCCTCGGCAATATTATCAGGTGTCCACACCGGTGCCTCCCTCCAATAATCAATGTTTTGCAAAATCTTGGACACTCCTTGTTCAAAACTAACCTTAGGTTGCCATCCTATCTCTTGAATTTTCCGTATATCAGCAAACGTACAATCTGGTTCGCCAGGACGTTTAGGAATATAAGTGACCTCTCCCTCTAACAGTCTCACTAGGTGATTTACAGAATAGGTATTACCGCTGCCTACGTTATATATTTCTTGCGCCACGCTGGACTGAGCAACTGTTACAAAAGCATCGGCAACATCAGTTACATAGGTAAAATCCCTTGTCTGTATACCATCACCAACAACAGTAAATGGCTTCCCTGCCAGTTTTTGTGCCAGGAATACTCCAAATACAGCTCCATACGTCCCCGATGTACGCGAACGCGTTCCATAAACATTGAATAAGCGTGGAGATACTACAGGCATTTTGTATACCTGGCCCCAGTGCATTACCACTTGTTCTCCCAATAATTTAGTTAACGCATAAGGATATTGTGGATAAGTTATTGCAGTCTCAGGCGTAGGATACAACTCAGGTATTCCGTAACACGAAGAGGAAGCAGTATACATAAAACGTTTTACATCATTGCGCCGGGCTGCTGAATAGAAGGAACAATATCTGCCAGTGCAGCCATATGAAAAACCCACTCAACTCAGTAAAATAAGGAGTAATCTTTTCCTGGTCAGTTATATCTACTTGAACGACCTGTAACCGGTCATTTCCTTGCTGATGTTTAAGATTATCCGGGCGGCCAGTACTGAAATTATCTAACACAATGACTTCATGTCCATCATTCAATAGGCGATCCACTAAATGCGAACCAATAAATCCCACACCACCAGTAACAAGTGTCTTCAATTATTATCCACCACCTAAATACTTGTTCTTCTCTTATCAAAATCAATTATCGCTTTAATATCATTTAAAATGACATTTGCTTTTGTTCTTATCTCATTACACTGACAATCCTGCAACAAAATATTGGTTTTTACTCCTGCATTTATTCCAGCTTCGATATCTGACTCTCTATCTCCAACCAACATTGATTGACTTAAATCAATATTAAACTCTTGCTGCCCCCGTAAAATCATCCCCGGATTAGGCTTACGGCAAAAACTATTTTTTTTATATTTACCCATTCCATGTGTTCCATGGAATGGAGAAAAGTAAACAGCAGTTAAATTTATACCATTTTCCAGAAACTGTTGTGTCATCCATTCTGTTAATGCATAACAGTCTTCCTCCGTGTAATTCCCTCTGGCAATTCCAGCCTGATTAGTAATTATTATAAGGAAATAACCTTTTTCTTGAAAATACCGCAGAACCTCCATCACGCCAGGAACAAATTGAAAATCTTCTTTCTTATACACATAATGCTTGTCAATATTGATAACCCCGTCTCTATCCAAAAACAAAGCCTTGGCTGTCATTAGTCAGATCCCACCTTTACAGAGCAACCTAGAAGTCTTCTCATCTCAATGGGCAAACATTTTCCTGTTAGCATAGTTGGTCCACGACCACGCGGAAGTTCTTAAACGCTATCAATATTTGATAACTTATTTTCTCACTGCGCTAGACGACTCTAAGCAAATTTTCTTTCACTCGCGCCACAAGTTCTTTCCAACTCCCCCTACTACCCTGCCGAAAAATCTGGACACCCGGATACCATGGACTGTCAGCATCCAATACTCCCCATCGCCAATCGGGTGATTGACCAAGCAACAACCATACAGGTATTCCCAGGGCAGCTGCCAAATGAGCCACTACTGTATCTACACATATCACTAAATCCATATGAACGATCAATGCTGCCGTATCGGCAAAATCCTGGATATCATCAGTCAGATCAAACAAAGAGCAGTCTTTTAACTCCCCTAACTGCAACTTTCCTTGCCCTACCTGCAAGCTGTACCAGTCAAACTCCTGCAAATCTAGTAAAGGCTGCAATTCTTTTAAGGGAACAGACCGCCTTCGATCTGCCATATTGGTCGGGCTTCCAGCCCAAACCAAGCCAATTCGCTTTCTTTCTGTTTTAGTACCAATACGTTTTTTCCATACTCCCAGCAATTCTTCTTGTGGATGCAGGTAATAAGTCTGACTATTAAATATTCCCTCGCTTTCACGAAAAAACAGCTGAGGAATACTCATAATAGATATAGCCAAATCACAATTCACCGCTTCTAAACACGCTGGCGAAAAAGCACGTAGCTCATCGATCCCATCGATATCGCGAAACAGACGAATTAGCTCCGGCTGCACCATCAACACTACTCGCCCGCCTCGCTTCTTAACTAGCGGTAAATAACGAACAAACTGAATGGTATCGCCATATCCTTGCTCTGAATACACCAACACTGTCTTTCCCTCGAAACTCTCGCCTTGCCACTCAGACCATCGGGACAACAAAGAAAAATAGCTTTCTACCCCATGTAAGCGTTTACGCCATTCAAATCTATCAAATCCTTCTTTATAGATCTTGCGAGTAAGCAAAGAAACAGCCAGCGCAAATTGGGCTTCCGCATATTCAGGCCGAAGTTGTACTGCCCTTCGAAATAGAGATTCTGCTTCTCCATATTTCTCACGCTGGTGAAAAACACTTCCTAAATTATAACAGATTTCCTCATTATCCGGCTGTAAGGTAGACGCTTGTTGAAAATACTTCTCAGCTTTGGCAAGCTGCCCGAGTTTCTGCATAACAACACCGGCATTACAATAAGCTTCAGCAAAATCTGGCTTAAAACGAATGGCATAAGAAAAACACTCCAAAGCCCCCGCTAATTCCTGCTTTTTTTGCAGTGACAGACCCATATAAAAATAAGCCTCAGCACAGTTTGGTTTAAATTCCATAACTTGTAAAAAATAACTATTAGCCAAATCATACTGACCGGCTTTATACTGCAATATTCCCAGAAACAATAATGCCTGCGTGTGCCGAGGCTGCAGTTCTACCACCCGTAAATAACACTGCATAGCTTCATTTATCTGACCCTGCTGCCAATATGTATTTGCTGTTGTTAGCCATTCTTCAACATCCACTTATCCTCACCACACTTAATCCAATTCCCTTATCGTGCGTTGTAAAATATCAGCCTGCCGCTCAACGTCTTCCCATCGCCAATAATTGGTTTTAAATTGAAGCAAATAGGGTTGAATAGACTCTGCTACCGGACATAACCCCCGACCATAAACTTGCGGCAATTTTTTATAGTAAGGTTTATTGAAAAAGACTTCTCTGCCTGCCAACTGCATTTTTTGAAACATAGGCTCAAGATAAGTCAGTTGCCATGCTGCATAAATCCCGTCACCGCCATTAGCAACAAAAGAATCACGAAATTGATACCAAGTAATCTTGGGGTTTTCCAATTTTACCACATAAGTCCAATAAGAAGATTCATACCCTGGAGGTACACTTTGAGGACGCAACCACCCGCACTTTTTAACAACTTCGTCAAACAGCTTTGCGCAATCTATTCGCCGCTGTACAAGTTCGTCCAAACGCTCTAATTGAGCCAACGCTACTGCTGCGCAAAGTTCGGGCATGCGGTAATTCCATCCCATGGAAATGTGGCGCTCGTAAGTGGGATCCTGTATGTCAGCTTTAGTAATTTTCCCTTTTTCGGCTCCTACACCAGCATAACCCAGACTGGAAAATCGACGAACTTCCGTAGCCAGCGCCCTATCATCGGTTACAATCATGCCACCTTCACCACTTGTCATATGTTTGGAACTTTGGAAGCTAAAACTTGACATGTGTGCCGTTGTACCGACATACCGCCCCTTATATTTTCCTAAAAAGCACTGTGCATCATCTTCAATTACAGTTAAATTATTAGTCTCAGCAATCTCCATAATGTCGTCAATATCTGGTGATAAGCCATATAACGCAACCGGAATAATTGCCTTGGTGCGCGGCGTAATGCACTTTTGAATCGATGTTGTCGAAATAGTAAAAGTTTCCGGATCTACATCAGAAAATACCGGGATTGCATTATTTTGTAGTACGGCAAATGCTGTCGCCGACATCGTAAGGGGTGGCACAATTACCTCATCTCCCAACCCTATTTGAGCCGCGGCCAAAGCTGCATGCATGGTGGCTGTGCCATTGATATGAGAGATTGCATATTTCATCCCAAACTTAGCTGCAAATGTTTCCTCTACACGCTTCATCATCACACTACCCTGCGAACTACGAAACTGAGTTGCTAGCACTTCTTCTACATATTGCCTTTCTTTAGCGCTAATTCTGTCGAGTAAATCCATCATCCTTTTCCTGCCTCTCCTCGTTCGGAATAATATAGTCTTGAGCAACCGACTTAGCATAACCGCTGCCAGCATCCAACATATTATTTATCGTACAAATTTCTGGATGAGCGGCTAATAAAGCGATTAACTCAGCATACCCAGCCACAGGTTGCTGTTCTAAAAGCTTAAAAAGAGCGGTAAACATTGCCCAATCCTCTATTGAGTCTAATGTTAAGCGGTAGCTATCGGCATTGTCACAACAATATGAAATCGTACGGCAATGAAACTTCCCCGGATTCTTCCATATATAGGGTGTTACATGCTCGCGTTCTGACCATAGATTTGCTTCTCGGTATGCTTTCTCTAATGAGCGCATACGAAAGACCTCTGTATTGATTCCCTCTGGCAGACCTTCTGTTCTCACATAATCTAAAGATACGTCGGACGCAAGCGCTTCTATAGCCGCTCGTTCTACATCTCTATCACGTAGTGGATCGTCAGCCGTTACCCGCAAGATAATATCTAAGTCATGAGTTCCAGCAGCATGATAATAGCGGCTCAACACGTCTTCCGTGCTACCGAAAAATAGGGTTGCTCCAGTTCGCCGTATAGCTGTCTCCAGTTCCGTCCCTTTCTCCCCTTCTGGAATGGCAACAATTACCTTCTCCAGCAATTCTATTTTTTGCAAATTGACCACGATATGTTCAATCACTGTTTTGCCGTTGGGAAAAAGCTTAACTACTTTTCCTGGCAGTCTGGTAGATGCCAATCGTGCCTGTACAATGGCCCCGATTTTCTCCATATTATCAACCTTTCTCGGCTTGGATTCTTCGTTGCCACTCCCACCAGGCGCGATAACGAAGATATCCCGTTAATAGAAAAAAGATACTTGATGAATATTCCTGGTTACGTATAGCCCAAGAAACCCCTCTCCAGGTGTGCCTCATCGGATGCAACCAAGATTTCAGCTTGCGTTTCCAGGACCAAGTATCAGCCCAAAGGTGATAAAATTCAGCATCACTACGGCCATATACTGAAAACTTACACACTATCTGATTCCATGAGCGCCCAGGTGCGTCATAAACCTTTAGCGGTACTAAGCCGAGAAGGCATCCTTGCTGACGCAAACGATAACACAAATCTGTATCATCTGCCATCCCAGCTTGTTCCCGAAACATTTCACGCAGTAAAATTTCTCTCTTAAATAAACTGGGGGTACCAACAACTTCGCGCTGGCCAGGTTTGCCCATCATATACTGCCACCACTTGTCCAGCCACTTATCCCAGATAGTCTCATAAGATATAATCCGAGTTTGTACGCCAGTGCCCACGTAGCCATTCTTTTCTGACAGTTCAACAATTGCCGCCAGAAAATCTGGCGGCAGAATATTGTCAGGACCCATATTTAAAATATACTCTCCAGTTGCTGCCTGTATACCCAGCTGACGGGCGTATGCCAAACCTTTTCCATTATCGGATAGGAAAATGTCGGCATGCTGTCTAGCGATTTCGTTAGAACCATCATTAGATTCGCCATCGACTACAATGATCTCTTGGGGAGAATTGCTTCTGACTGACATTAAACATTTCTCCAATACTTCAGCCGAATTACGAACACATATTACAATTGAAACACTGCTCACACCAACACTCCTCGTATAATAAGTTTAAGCAATAATCCGCCATTGTTTACGAACTTATTATTTATTTCTTAGTGCTTAACTGAATACCCTGATGCTAAAATGTTCTTAATGAATTATAGCAAAGGTAACGTCTTCTACTCCTTGCAAAACCATTTCGGTTATTGCTTCATAAGCATGACGCCTGCCTTATTCATCAAATACCGCTTACACAGATGTTGCATCTCTGGGCGAAAGCTTTCCAGCAAAATTACTTTCACGGATGAATGCTTATTATGCGAGGGTGCGGTCAATGAGTAAGATCAGGGTATTCCTTTCTAACTTTCTTATTCTCAGCCAGAAAGAGGGTGAGATTTTTATGAACCAAGGCGGATCTTCTTTCTACTTTGTTTGTGGGAATTGACGTAAGTTCCCGTGAAAGTCGTTTGTGCTATTGACTATGAATCCCAGAAGCTTTTGCGGTTTTCTGTACAAAACAACCAACCTGGCGCTGTTGAAATGGCTAAAAATCTTCATGAATTCTGTATGGAAATCAGGATGTTAACAGGTTGGTCATTGCTTTAGAATCTACATCCTTCTACGGGATTCACATAGCTAACTATTTAGGCTTGCTAGCCAAACCCCACTTTTTTTCTTAAGCAACAAAAACGATGTCATATTTTTGCGCAAATAGGCGGAACAAAAAGAACCCTGAGCTTACGCTCTAGATTCATCACCAAAAACCGCATGGCAATTACGCATTCGGCAGTTTCTTTTAGACGAGCGAATATACAGGCAAGGCCATATTTTCTTTTCCCTTCCCCCAATTTGCCTTCTACTGCATTGCGATCTCTAGCATCTTGCCGTTCTATCTGTTTCTCAGCTTTTTTCAAGACATCATTCGTTGGCGGTCATCCCAGTTTTGGTCCACTCAAACAAATGCCGTACTTTTTGCAATACGCCAAGTTATCGTGATTTCGGTAAATTTTATCCGCCAGTACGGCTTCCGTATAACAGCCATGGTGTTGCTTATAGCGTTCTACAGATTCAACTAGCGTACCAGCTTCGTTGTAAGAATCCCATGAAAGTTATTCGATCCGACTGTAACCGTTTTCCAAACTAATAGCCACTTTGGCCCCAAACTCGACTGCGGCACCTGCTTTACCTCTCACGATGGGTCTGACATGTGGCTGATATAGATTGACGATGCGGTCTTGTACGCTGTGATTTCTTGTTTTGTACATGGCTGTTTGCGCAAAAACAGTTTTTTAATGTCTCAAACAAGTTGCTTTGTCGGCGACTGATTACTTCTTGTTCACCGGGTTTGTTTACGCATCTGTTCAATAATTTCAAGGTTTCTTCTGACGTAATGTAGTTGTTTTTTGACAGCCTTACGAATCTGGTTCTCCCTTGGTTTTCGTTGCTTTGAAAGCAATAGATAGTCTTTTCTGGCTTTCTTCCGGTAAGTACGAGGTCTTCTTTCTTGTTTTCCAGCAGCTTCATGCAGGGTATCTATGATTTCATCTAACTTTTCTCTAGCATCGTTAAGTAACCCCAAATCCGTTGGAAAGCGCATATCTGTTGGAGTGCAGGTTGCGTCAAGGATTAGGGTTCCCTGGTTATTGACGGGGGCTGTTTCAGCAGTATCGAAGGCAGATTCCTTTTCTTCCACAATTCCTGCCGTTTTGATCATTATCATCGCTGTCGTCATCTTGTTGTGATTCTTCTTCTTTCTTGGCATCCTGCTGTGCCGCTTCGGCCAACAGGATGTGCTCATTGATTTGAGCAAGACGCTTAGCATTGAATCGCTTGTGATCTTTAAAGAAATACTTTTAGGTATTGAATTGGATTGAAAGATTATTCTATTTAGTTAGGTTTATAACAAATTAGGTAAATTACTTAATACTCTTCAACAAGCGCTTTCCAGGAAAAAATATTTCCCGCCAATTTATTATTTTGTTGCACTAATTGATTATATATTTCTTGATCATGCTTGCCTTCAATTGATATAATTACGGCATCTACGTCATTATCTATAAGCCAAGTAGGAGAATTTATTATAACGCCTCCGAGCCGTTGCCCTTGACGGCTACTATTATTGTCCAAAAAAGTACAGACCTCAATATTATTGCGCTCCATATCACGCAATAAAAGATAGGCCAATATCCGACTACCAAAAATTGCAATCCGCCTAATATTTAGTTTAACCAGTACTCGTGAAATACCTGTCTTATCCTTCACCACGGATTTAATCCATTTATAGTAGGTTTTATTAATGTCATACTCCAACTCCACCCAGGAGTCGGATCTTTTATTCTTATATATACTGCAATCCACATTATTAAAAGCTAAGCACAAATATCCAATAGGTGAACTAATATCTGGCTCAAGCCAGATTGGTTCCTGTCGGAGTTCCATCAAATCATCTCTTGAAATATCACGCCCGTTTTGATTATCGCGCAGCCATCTCCATAGCAAAATACTAGAAGCAGCTCGCTTAAGATTGGGAATTAAATGCTCAGCGCCGCGCCTATTTAGCAACTCAAGGATTAGGCTAAAATTCATCAAATCACTTTCGGTATAATCTTTTGTGTAAGAACTGATTTGTTGAGAATGTACGCGAAACGAAAATAATACTTGCTCGATAAAGTAAATGGGTGATAATAAGTTAAGTTCATATACAAAACAACAGTCACAGCGAACTCCCACTTCAGGACGGTAATATAGCTGATTTTTCTTTAAGAAGTCAGCTCGAGCCATAAGCGTTCCAAGATCATATGAGGAACGATTAGCTAAGTACTTCTCAATAAACTCATACTTTTCAAATATACAATTCTCATTAATCGGTAGTACCCTTTGTTGAAATACTTCCGAGAAATCATTAATCAAATCATAATTAGCACTTACGACGGAAATCTTTGGGTTTTCGTCTAATATTTTAATCTTGGTTGCCAATAGATCTGGCTTCATTAAATCATCATCATTCATCCAGGTAATATATTCACCTGTGCCAAACTCATACGCAAGCTCTAACATCTTTTTTACATTTTTTAGTTGACCAATATTCTCCTTGTGGCGAAAATATCTTATACGCTTATCGCACAAACCTTGCACATAATTGATTGTATTGTCAGTTGAACAATCATCTACAATAAACAGTTCAAAGTCCTGAATAGTTTGGTTCAATACACTTTGGATTGACTGTTTCAGGTAATCCACTCTATTATACGTAGGTATTACAACAGTAACTTTGCACATGACCTATTTCGACTCCATTTCTTAACCAGCATATAAAACGGTTTCGCAATACCCCTCTGCATGATGTCCTAAATAGAAACGATATTCCGCATTTAGTTGCTTTATATACAAAGGTATTGTCCACAAATCATCGGACTTATGATATACACAGATTTGCAATTTGGGTTTTTGCATGGATATCGTATGCTTAGCTCCTTGCAGAGCCTGCAATTCGCTGCCTTCTAAATCCATTTTAATCAGATTTGGTATAGCGCCGCTATTTTCTATATATTCGTCCAAAGAAATAAGGTCAATTGCTTGCTTACCTTCATTCACAATGGCATATCCCATAGTTGGATCTGCTTCGATATATAAGCGATTTCTCTCAGACCACAGTCCATAAGGTATCGCAGTTACTATGTCTTCCAATTTACGACTTTTTAAATTTCTGTTTAATGCCTCAAATGTTGTTTTTTCTGGTTCAATTGCGTATATTTGGCATTGATTCTTCAATAGTTTTGCAAAATCAATTGCAGTATCTCCTATATACGCTCCGGCATCAAAGATTACATCATTTATTTTAGGGCGTATAAGCGGATGAAAATATTGTCTATATTCTGGAACTGGCTTCCACATAGGGTTTAGTGTCATTCGGTAAAGAATCAAAGACAAATAAACATCTTTGGATTCGTCGTCTTCAAGCATATGGTAAACTGCATCCAAATTATTTATATTTTTCTTTAATAGTTCATGATCAAAATGTGGCTTCCAGCCTTCATAAAAAAAATAGCTCAAATCAATGTACGATTCTATTCCCATACCAGATAGTTGCAAACCAATATCTTTAGCCCAATTACTGGCTATACAGATCAGGGTTTTGCCATTTATAACTGCCGGAAGTTCTTGAGGTGGTATTACTCTAGAACCATTAACTGAAGTTTTCCATTTCGCAGAATCATTGTCAGTAAAACATTTAATTTTAACTCCACATTGCTTTAAAGCCTCATGAACAAATATTCCATTACCACTAGCACCAAAAATAATTACTTCATCGCTTTTATTAATTACATCCATTACGTTGATACAAGGATATTTCATAATTGTATTTAAAAAGTAGTTTTCCATAAACTTCATCTCCATAAAATAATTTAGATCTACCTTACTTTTTTAAAGATTCGTCCTTATATTGCTGCCAAACTCCAATCTTTTCGCGCAAATCATACACTGATTTCTGAATATTACCACATTCCTTTTGCAACGCAACATGAACCATATCACGTTCTGTATTCATCTCTGCGCCTAATGCCTCCGATAATTCAATAAAATGAAAACATTCATTATAATAATTAATCTTATCCATTGGATAATAGGAAAACTTACCACCAAGCTGTTCTCTAAGATGCAGATAATCATTCATCATATGGTTATAGCCGATATTAGGAGCATTTACAGGCACTAAATCACAAAGTTGATTTTCATTTTGGTTTATCACCATCTTCATAACATCTTTATATTCGGCTGAGTCTTTGCGCTTTGCCGCATAAACGGCTCCTCCACTATACTTCCGATTATCGAACAATGTTAAAACCTTATCAATATATAATAACTCACTATAGAGATATAGCTGTAAAAACATTGACGTATAATCGGGCGATATTGGAGGAAATACACGGCCTACTGACGTATTCATAGCTTTCTCTATAATGCTTCTTTCGCAACAAGAATTAACAAACCTAGGAATAACTCGAGAAAAGTGATAGTCGCCGTGAGATAAGAATAATTGTAGTACTTCTTCTGTAGTATAAATGCTTCTAGTAAATTGCTTGTTAAGCATTAACTTCTCTATATTTTTTTCTTTATGAACAAAAGAATAATTCCAACTAACTATTGGCTTAGAAAAATCTGAAATTGCTTGTGCTATTATCGCTAAGGAATCATGAAATAGCGTTGCCTTATCTTGTAATACGCTAATGTACTGTCCCTTAGTTTTGTGTAGACCAAACTCCCAGTTATCGCACATAGATAAATTTCCAGTTCTATAGTAATGAATTTTACTGTTTACATATGGGCGAACAGCAATAGCTGTGGCATCCGTTTCATCATTATCAACAACAATTAGCTCCCAGTCAGCAAAAGTTTGCCGCTGTACACTTTCAATTGCATGAATAACAATATCACTTCTATTGCGTGTTGGAAGAATAATAGAAAAAAAAGGAGACATTTATCTTCCTCCAATCCAACTTATTTAGTTCTTTCCGCTACTAGCTCCAATATTTTCTCAGAGACAAATCTTGCTTCTTCAAATGTTAATGCCATGCTGCAAGGTATATTAAAACCATATGGAGATAAAGAGTATGCATACTTATTACGCGATTTGATATTACTATTGACTCTCTCCTGGTAAGGTGGGAGAGAACTAAGAGGATAAAAAAATACTCTAGTGTCAATCCCCTGTTTCGATAAATAATCAACAACCTCTTCTTTTTCCAATCCTAGCTTCTCACTTAGTATAACAGTACTCATCCAATAAGTGTTTTCAACTTCATGACTTGATTCATTTAAAGAAAGATAAGGCGACTTGCCTAAAAACTCCTTATACCACGAAAAAATCTTTCTTTTCTTATCAAGCAACTCCTCTATTCTTTCTAACTGCGCTAAGCCAAGCGCTGCCTGCATGCTGCTCATTTTATATTTGTAAGCAATTTCAGTATTCCAAAACATCTTTCCATTTGGGTCTCTTCCATGGTCACGTAAAAAACAGCACCGGTCATATATATTCTTGTTATTTGTTACCAGCATTCCACCTTCGCCAGTTGTCATCGTTTTTGATCCATGAAAGCTAAAAACGCCAACATCACCAAGACTACCGGCCTTTCTTCCTTTGTAACAAGCCCCAATAGCCTGAGCAGCATCCTCAATTATGACTAGGTTGTATTTATTTGCAATTCGGCAAATTTCATCCATATCAGGAATATTTCCATATAAATCGACAACTATTATTGCCTTAGTATTTTTCGTAATAAGTGATTCTAGCTTTTCCGTAGACATACACCACGTTTTCGGGTCAATATCTGCAAATACAGGTTGTGCACCAACGTAATCAATAGGAGCAGCTGTAGCAATCCACGTAATTTCCGGCACAATAACCTCAGCACCCACGCTGATTCCTAAGCCAGCCAAGGCTAAATGAATAGCCGAAGTACATGATGGTAGTGCAATAGCATACTCCACATTTAGATATGCAGCAAATGCATCTTCAAATTTCTTGTGATAAAAATTTGCATTTTGATACCAAGCATTAGCCGCTGCATCTGCAACATAATCAATCTCTTTTTGCGTAATCCACGGACCTGAAACCGGAATACGCTCTATAGCCATTTACTCCACCTCCACTAATGTATTATCCCTCATAAATTTGGCCGGATTGCCATAAACAACTACATTATCCGGAATATTCCTGGTAACAACAGATCCTGCACCTACAATAACATTCTTACCGATTTGTATTCTCGGCAAAATTACAGAGCCGGTTCCAATAGTAGAATAATCTCCGACAATAATTTCTCCGGCTAACCGGGATCCCGGACAAATATGTACACCGTTTCCCAGAAAACAATCGTGGTCAACAATGGCGCCAGTATTGATAATGCAAGCTTCACCGAGGTTAGCGTCAACACAAACTGCAGATTTAGCCAGTATCTGACTACCATTTCCAATCCGGACTTTTTTAGCTATAAAAGCTGTAGGATGTATCACAGACATAATCATTATACCTTGATTCATAAAATAGTGCTGAAGCTCATGCCTGACTCGGCCTCGCTCTCCACCGATAGCTACCAAGGCTCGAATGTCAGATGCGGGGTAGTGATTGTACTGCAACCACTCGTTAAAACCTTGTTTTCCATAATATACCTGAACATCGATAAGAGGACTGGGTACCAACTCATTATTATCAAAAAGCGCGATGACTTGGCAATTAACATAAGATAAACACTCCTGCAGTACCTTGGCCTGTCCGCGTGCCCCCCATAACACTATTTTTTTATCATACTCTTGAACAAAAGACATAAATATATACTCCCATTCTTATCGGAAAAGAGGGTAACTAGCATCTTTATCTGATAAAATTCGATTGTCATTCTGAGGCCAAGAAATATTAAAAACAGGATCATCCCAGCGAATCCCACGGGCGCTTTCAGGATTATAAAATTCTGATATTTGATAATGTACTGTAGTATTGTCTACAAGCGTCTGAAAGCCATGAGCAAAGCCTTGCGGTACATACAACAAACGATAATTATCACCGCTTAGTTCTATCCCGAACCATTGTAAATAAGTACAGGAATCCGATCGCAAATCAATTATTACGTCAAAAATTGCTCCCGTTATACATGTTACTATCTTGGTTTCTGCATGAGGAGATATTTGATAGTGCATACCGCGCAAGGTCCCAGCTACTGAATTAAAAGATATATTACATTGAGCAATACAAGGGTTTAATCCCATAATAGCAAACTCTTTTTGACAAAAACTTCGTGCAAAAAACCCACGTTTGTCTTCTATTTTTTCAATATCCAATACATAGGACCCGCGTAACGGTGTTTCTGAAAAATTCACATTAAATCACCTTTATTTCCGGTATGATCACTACGAATCTGCCTCCCCATTCCCGGACATATGACATTTGATCAAGAATTTCGTCCGTGAGATTCCAGGGAAGAATCAATACATAGTCGGGCTTAGTAACTTTAATCATATCCGGATGCTTTATTAGAATTCTACTTCCAGGCAAATAAAGACCTTGCTTATGGGGATTTCGATCTACAGTATAATCTAAGTAATCTGTCTTAATCCCACAATAATTAAGCAATGTATTTCCTTTTGCCGGGGCACCATACCCGACAATTGTTTTACCTTCTTCTTTTACATTAAAGAAAAATTCAAGTATTTGCCTTTTGACATTTACAACCCTGCTGCCAAAAGCTTGATAGGTCAACATTTCTTTTAAGCCGCTCAGTTCTTCCTGCACCAGCAAAGCCGATACACTCGGCGAAACGTGCCAAGTGTTGTCTTCTGCATGTTTTACATATACCCTAAGTGAACCGCCATGAGTAGGTAATTCTTTGACATCAAAAACTTCCAAGCCATGATCAGCAAACAACCGGCATATTACAAAAAAAGAAAAGTAAGAGAAATGTTCATGGTAGATGGTATCAAACTGGTTATCTTCAATTAACCGCTGCAAATGCGGGAACTCTACACTAATTACACCCTGAGGTTTTAAAATCTTCTTCATTCCCACAACAAAGTCATTTAAGTTAGGCACATGAGCCAAAACATTATTAGCAATAAGTAAATCAGCTTTATATTCTTTAGCTAACTGTATAGCGTACTTTGCACCAAAAAATTCAGTTACGGTAGGAATGCCTTTACCCCTGGCTATTTCTGCTACATTCCGTGCCGGTTCGATTCCAAGTACCGGCACACCATATTTTTTGAAGTATTGCAACAAATAACCATCGTTACTGGCAATTTCGATAATCTGGCTTGCATGGCTTAATCCAAATCTTTCGCAAGCCTCGCTCGCGTAGGACTGAGCATGATCAAGCCAACTGTTAGAATATGAGCTAAAGTAGGCATATTCACTGAAAATATTTTCTGGTGACTCATACTCTTCCAACTGAACAAGATAGCAATTTCCACAAACATAAGCATGAAGTGGAAAAAAAACTTCGCCTCGATGACTGTTCTCTTTCTGCACGTAGGAATTGGCAAGAGGAGACAATCCTAGATTAACAAACGAATTTGACAATGGAGTACCGCATAACCGACACGTAGACTGTTTCACAGAAATACTTCCTCTCTAGTAGCCCTTACAGTTAACATATTCATCTATCTGTTTTGCAGATATTGAAGCAACATCGCCCTTCGCTACATAGACTTTCGTCCACTCAACAATTTTATCTAAGGCTTGTTCTATAGTCCATTTTGGCTGCCAATTCAACTTTAATCTAGCCTTTGAACAATCCAGCCTAAGACTGCTAGCCTCATAAAATTGTACATTCTTATCCATGTCGTATGTAGAGGGGCTTTGAAACTTATTCAATAATACACCCAAAATATCTTCAACCGATCTCGCATCACTATCTTGCGGCCCAAAATTCCAAGCTTCCCCATATTGTGGGCCGTACTCGTATAACTTTCGGGCCAATAATAAATAACCGCTCAAAGGTTCCAGAACATGTTGCCACGGCCTTACGGCTTTTGGACTTCTTACCACCATTTCACGTCCATTCAGAAAAGCCCTGATACAATCAGGAACAAGCCGATCAATAGCAAAATCTCCGCCGCCAATAACATTACCCGCTCGTGCCGTTGCGATCGCAACTCCGTGCTCCTCGTAATGTTCGACCGCGAAAAACGAATTACGGTACGCGTGAGTGACCAACTCAGAACATGCCTTACTGCTAGAGTACGGATCTCGTCCTCCCAGCCTGTCTGATTCACGGTAACCCCATGGCCACTCATTGTTTTCATAACACTTGTCTGTAGTAATATTAACAACTGCTCGAACCCCATTACTTCGTCTTACAGCTTCAAAGAGATTAACCGTCCCCATTACATTCGTCTCGTAAGTTTCTCGCGGCGATAGGTACGAAAGACGCACAATCGGTTGAGCTGCCATATGGAATATGATATCTGGCCTAAATTTATTCAAAGCTGTAGATAAAGTTTCAGCGTCTCGAATATCGCCACGAAAATCAGTAACAAATGACCTAATATCGGCCAATTCAAATAGATTAGGTGTAGTGGGAGGTTTCAGTGCAAATCCAGCAACATTTGCTCCAAGGGTATTAAGCCATAAACTTAACCACGCACCTTTAAATCCAGTATGCCCGGTCAAAAAAACTCGTTTATCCTGCCAGAAGTTCTTGTCAAATGCTGCATTCATATCCATCATTTGCTACGCCCATACTTTCCAGGGAGCCTGGCCATTAACCCACAAGTCTTCTAGCAAGTTTCTGTCCCTAATAGTATCCATGCATTGCCAAAATTCTTTGTGTTTATAAGCCATTAGTTGTCCTGAGACAGCCAGGTTCTCCAGAGGCTCTTTTTCGAGGACGGTCTGATCTCCCTCAATATAATTGATTACTTCAGGCTGCATAACAAAAAAACCGGAATTAATCCAAGTATCATGATTTTTGGGCTTTTCTAAAAAGTTTTCGACCCTGTCCTGATCTAAGACAAGCGAGCCAAATTTACCAATAGGTTGTGTTGATGTTACAGTAGCTAGTTTTCCGTGTGAACGATGAAACTCAACCAAACTACGAATATTTATATTAGATACACCGTCACCGTAGGTTAACATGAATGGTTCGTCGCCAATAAATGATTTAATACGTTTTAAGCGACCACCTGTCATAGTTTGTAGACCGGTATCAACTAATGTCACTCGCCACGCTTCAGAATTACGATTGTGGATAATTTGCTCGTTTTTTGCAAAATCGAATGTAACATCCGATTCATAAGCCAAATAATGTGCAAAGTAATCTTTTATAAAATTCCCTTTATATCCTAAACAAATAATGAACTCATTATAACCATAATGTGAATAAATTTTCATTATGTGCCAAAGAATCGGACGCTCGCCAATTTCAATCATAGGTTTTGGCCTCAAGTGAGACTCCTCACTAATCCTCGTCCCAAATCCCCCAGCAAGAATGACAACTTTCATCGTCAAAAGTCTCCAATCATATAGTATCACTCAAACTGTTCTTCTAATAACAAACCATCTGCCGCAATATCAACACGCAAAGTTCGTCCAAGCATTCGAGACAAATGAATTGGTGATGTTCCTGTCCCAGGCCTCTTACAGTCCACGTGCTTAAGCTGCAACACTGTACCGGCCCTCAAAGGAACGGCAGCTACAATACTCCGTCTAGCGTTTTGCCGAGCTGGGATTTCACATTCATGCACCACTACCGCTTCACTACCTAAGGCCTGATGAATAATCTTCGATCCATCCACAAAACGCTTCATAAACAAGGGATCCAGCGCATGATAATGGTCATCCTCAGGCAATGACCTATCTAACGTAAAATGAGTCTCGATTACACTTGCCCCTAATGCTACACTACCTAATAACACACTAACAGCCTCATCTGGGATGGTATGGTCAGAATAGCCGATGACACAATCGGAGAAAGCCCGCTGTAAGCCTAGAATCTTGCGGATATGTGCTTGGTTATTTTCAGTCGGGTAACATAACGAACAATGTAAGAGTGAAATTTTGGTAGTTCCGTGTTGACGTAGCCACGCAATGGCTGCTTCGATTTCTGATTTTTCGCTTGCCCCTACTGATAATAATACCGGTTTACCTGTTATTGCTATTCGTTTTAGTAACGGGTAATGCGTCAAATCAGCAGAAGCCACCTTATATAGCGGCATCTTAAGTTCTTCGAGCCAGTCGACAACACCTTCATCAAATGGTGTAGATAAAAAAACAATTCCTTTGTCCCTGCAATAGTTTGCAATCCTTTTATACTCTTCAAAGCCAAATTTATCTCGCTCTTTAAATGTATCAAACTGTGTCCCTGGCGCTTCACCACAGTCCCAGTAACGAGGTGCCCAGGTTGTCACCAATTTTTCCGCTCTGTAGGTCTGAAATTTAATAGCATCTACTCCTGCATCAACTGCAGCATCAACAAGAGCAAAGGCTTTGTCCAAAGAACAATTATGATGGACACCGGCCTCAGCAATAATGAAGGGTGAATGTCCTTGCCCAATCGGACGACTATTGCAGTAAATTACTGGATTACTATTATCATTCATTCCAAAATCCCCTTCAAACTCCTTCAAAAATAACCTATTATATATTTCTCCAAATCTACTATACTACCCTCTATTTATCTGAAATTAGCACCAAAACTCACTTCGCGCACGAAAGTACTCCCTCATATTTCCCACACTTACACCTACTACACATTCCTTACATACTTTCGGCTTGTCCCAGCAGCCTTCCAGTTGCGCCTTACGTATTTCCTTCAGCTTTTGGCCATTCCAAATTTCACGCAGCGACCTTTCGCAGGCATCACCTACAACTCCTGACCGATCCCAGTCCACGTTGCACACACTTACCATCCCATCAGCATTGACAGCTAACATATACCATAGTAATGCACAAGGGAACCGTTCGCGCGATTGCTCATCAGTCACATCTAAGCCCTCGATCGCACCACTCCAGGAATGTACCCCTGTAACCTGCACCTGATCAGCTATCGGCTGCCACCGCTCAATAAACTCTTGTATTTCGTCCTGTTCAATATCTTCGAACTCCATGATCTTAACCCTAATAAAAGTTTTTGCGCCAAGCTCATCACGCCAGTTAAAAAACTGCCGAATATTCGCTTCTATCTTGTCAAGCACATTTAACCCCTTAAATCGTGTAAACGTCTCTTTTCGAGCTGCATCGACACTGATAGTGATGTCATCAATACCTGCCCTTAATACAGCTTTTGCACGTTCTGAACCCAATAATAGACCATTTGTATTAAAATGAATCGAATGGAAAACATCTCGCTCTTTGGCATACTGTATCATATCAGGCAATCGGGGATGCATCAACGGCTCGCCGTCTTTATGTAAGTTTAGCATAATTAGCTTGCCGTGTTTCTTCACCTGATCGGTTGCCTGGTCAATGATTGACCTGTATAAATCCCAATTCATATAATGAATGCCATGCTTTGCTGCCGCTCTTTCCCTGGGACAAAAACAGCATTGAAGATTACAATCATTTGTTGGTTCAATATTTAAAACCAATGGAAATTCTGTGTTAACCCGCTTCTCAATTACTCCAGGCTTTAGACAAGTTAAAGTTCCTGTAACATAAAAGCCATTCATTTCCTGGTGATATTCTTGTGTCGGCCCACGTCCCATAATACACCTGCCATTTTTATAATTTCGTTCCTATACCTTCTATTTCATCCCGAACATAGGGTGATTTAATTTTTTTCATACCATGCTTTTTACGGATAAGCTCTAGCTGTTCCTCATTCTTCCGCCCATCGCGCGTCCGATTAGAATCATGCATTCGATAACGGTATAAGGGCAAATCAATCTGGCCAATTCGATATTTTTTCAGGAACCGAATACGAAAATCTACATCTTCACCAATTTGAATTTCCTTATCATATAAACCAATATCTAATAAATGCTGCTTCCTATATACAATGCCGCACGCTAATGGATTTACCGCAACATTTTCCCTCTTTAAATGGTCTTCTGTATCATCAACTAAAAAATAATCGGTAGCTACCGCATCATGTCTATGACTATTAAAAGTAAGATGCAATAGACAAACACGCAAAAAATCGTTGTGCAAAAAATCGTCAGCATCCAAGAATACTACGAATTCGCCTTTTGCCTCGCGAACACCGATATTCCTAGCTGCCGCCAAACCAATATTGTTTTCTAAAAAAACCGTACGAATGTATTTCCCGAAAGACTCTAATATAATTCGCGTATTATCAGTGCTGGCATCATCTACTACCAATACCTCGAATCTGTCCCGTGAATATGACTGATCTAGGCAACTGCGTATCGCCCTAGCAATATATTTACCATAGTTAAATGATGTTACGACGATAGAAACCACGATATTTGCCTCGCTTTCAAATCACCTTTATTAATATTATCGTAAATTGTCAAAAAGCCTTAAACATAAGCTAAAATAGTAAAATATTGCAACTTGAAAAACGGACTCTTCCTTCATTTTTGACATTAGTATTTAAGTATTATGCTTATATTTAAACCAGTTTTCTTAGTTCACTATCTACTAAATTTATGACTTCTAACCAGTTGTCCCGTTGCCTTTGTCGAAATAAGCGCATTGTTGGATACCAAGGCGAAGTCTCACCTGATAACATCCACCGCCAATCAGGATGCCAGGGAATAAGAACCCATACTGGAATTCCCATGGCTCCAGCCAAATGTGCCACTGCAGTATCTACAGTAATTACTAAATCAAGATTAGCTATTACCGCCGCCGTATCAGTGAAATCACGTAATGCCGGGGAAATATCAATAACATTACCGGCTCTAAAATCAGCTATATCTTGCGCTGACTTCCCCTTCTGTAGACTCACGAATAAAACGTCTTGGTTTCCAAACAACACAGCCATCTCTTTTAAAGTGCAAGATCGCTCCTTACCGCTTACACTATCCGGATTTGAGGCCCATACAAATCCCACTTTAACCTGTTTTGGTGGTAACTGCTTTTGGCAAAATTCCACCTTAGATTTTTCAGGTAATAGATATGTTCCGGCTGGCACCGTTTCTAAAGTGGTATCAAAAATTCTTGGCAAACTCAATAACGGAACGATCCAATCAAAGCTTTTAGGCAACTCTTCATCATCTACATAAACAACTACTTCATCAATTCCCAATAATGATAAAAATAACCTTGCTAATTCTTTTCGAACATAGATACTTACTACTGCTCCTAATTGCTTTAATAGACAAATATACCGGGAAAACTGAATACAATCGCCAAATCCTTGTTCACCAACAACCAAAATCCTTTTCCCTAACAATTCTTCGCCATTCCAGACTGGAGCACTTGCCATTAATTTCATAAAGGAATTATTTTCATGCGCCCGAAAGCGATACTCGTAGTCTTGAAAACCCAGACGATACTCACCTTGAGCTAATAAAGCAATACCCCTATTCCACTGTGCAACAGCATAGGCTGCTTGATCTTTGGCAGTGACCTGCTGGTAATAGGCAAGCGCTTGCGCAATATCATTTTTTCGATAAGCCAAACTTCCCAAACCAATCGATAGCTCCGGATATCGGCAACCTAGATCTTTTGCTGCCATATAGGCTTCGATCGCTGCATCTTCATGTTTAAGTTCTTCCAAAACCTGCCCTAAAAAAAACCACGCCTCTCCCCACGCCGGTTCCTGCTCAACCAACTGTTGATAAGCTTTTACAGCCCTTTGGGACTCGCCTTGAATCTGGTACAATCTAGCCATATTAAACAAAGCTTCTTTATGTTTAGGGTTTAGTTGTAACTCTTTCTTATATGCTAAAGCAGCCTCTTTATATTGCCCAAAATTGCGCAAGGCATTTCCTAAAGAAAAGTAGGCATTTGGCATATGATTATCCAACACAGTAGCCTTTTCTAATAGCATTTTAGCATTATGGTATTCTTTTCTTTCCAGCAAAATACAGCCTAGGTTATAGTAAACCGTAGCACTTTCATAGCCTTCTTGCAAAATCTGGTTATAGCACTCCTCAGCGCTTCGACTTTCTCCCTTTTGTTGAAATACCCTCGCTCTTATCATTAACTTATCTATTTTCTTTTTACTCAGCATGGTTTAACCTCATTTGCAGGATTGGTCTCACTTCATAGTACATGATGTCACGCATTGTCACATAATCCTGTTGCTCCATGGCAACCATGATTTGTTGCAGATATCCGGTAAGCAGTTCAATATATTGCGGCGATAATTGTAGCAGGACGCCCTGAATGTCTTGTATATACATATGAATATAGGACATACATTTTTCTGGTTCAACCTGCAATGAAATACGATAGTATTCATCAATCATTTTTATTAGCTCTATTAACATAGCTGCTGCACTCATAAGCCGGTCTCACTCTCTTTAATTTCCTTACAAATTGCTATACTCTCCTCTATGTGTTCGGCCAAATCATGAATTATATTTTTAGTATACACCACTACAAGTTCTTCTACAGCGTTCATGTCACCGTTTCCCAATGCATACCAATACATCTCCTGAAGCGATTCAATATATGGTTGTATATACTTATAAAAGAAACATTCCTGTATCGTTTGGTTATATTTTTCGAAGTTTTCCAAACTCTGCTCCTGACAATCAATAAAACGACGTACATCTTCTTTTATACTCTGCAGCTTTTCTTCTATAAGCATCCAGTCTTCCCTACAAAATTCATTATACAGCCTAATAATTCGTCCTGTAATTTCTTTCTCTTTCCGCAAATATTGTTTAATGGTTTCTCGCAGCGAAATATGAACGGCACCTTCAATGAAAGCCCCACCCTCAGTAGCGTTGATAATAGTACGTCCTTGCATAGTCCGTATTAACAAGGTTAAACTATCTAGCACTTCACAAAAGAAGTGATTTGTTATAACTTCCCGTCCAAAGTAGCCTTTCACCTTTGTACACTCGGCAACTGGAACTGATAGTACAGCATCGGTAGCTGATCCCTCGCTCGAGTATTTGTATTGTTGAATAGTTCCGTCTCCACACCCCACCGCTTCGCCAAAAGCCAAATCCTGTCCAACCATTATGATGGGATTTGCGCCCAGATGGTAAGCAAAATCAAGTCCTAATGTTGCTACACTACTGCCAGCCCGCATCGGTGCTGTCTTTGGCAAAATCTTAGAGAGTTCGTGGTTTAATGCTTCGGACGTCCGTGTGCAAAAACAACGCATTCCAGGAAAATCCCTGAGTTGTTTGTAGTAACTATCATAAAGGGCAAGCAACACGGTTTTATTATACTTAGAGTGTTTTATTATATTACGCACCCTATCATTTTCGTAGGGATCGGCCACGACAATAAAGTCGGGAATAATTTCAAATTTATCAAGAACGCCTATTGCTGAACTTACAGCAATTATAACGGCTTTTCCTTTGCACTTTTTTAACAATCCAACATTCTTAATCAAGGAAGGCCCTGAAGCGATTACGATTGCAGGAAAATCTTTAAAACTATTTTTCAAATTATCAATACCAGGATTTGAGGATATGTAAGGGATATTTCGCCAAAGATTTTTTTGTAAAATTTGACCAGTTTTTATATTAAACGTAAGATTGACATAGAAAATCTCTTCAATTTTACTTATCAATTCGTTTTCAATTTTTTGATAAAATTCCGATTGGAATTGCATAGCAGGGTAATACTTGCAGAGAGTAATTCTCCTGATTTTCTGTTTGCGCATTCTCTCGTATAAGACTCCCGCCAAATTGCGGATTGATTCATCATAGACAAAGTATAAACGGTCATCCTGTAACCAACTCTCCCCTGGCAAAAGCTGTTTAGCCAAAGTGGGGAAATCCAAACTACCCGGCTTTTCTAAAACATATACTACACTACTTGCCGGTAGTTTTAGCAATAATTCTTTTACATGATAACCCAAGCCAAAGCCCAGAATAAAATATGCCGTCTCTTCTTGAATCTGAATAGAATCTGCCCAAATCCGGCCCTCAAATAACGGATCATAGGAACTGTGCAGATAACAAGTCGTTCCATTGGATCGCCGTGATTTAATTGTCAAACATTCATTTTTTGCTTTTTCTACAGTGATAGATGCAATCTTTGCTATCATATTATGTCTCCTCTATCTAGTAAAAGAGACTCCGATAAAATCGGAGTCTCTTTTGTCGGATTAGACCAATTACCGGAGAAGTTGCAGTATACCTTGAGGCTGTTGGTTTGCTTGAGCCATCATGGCTTGAGCAGCTTGGCTCAGGATGTTCATCTTGCTGAAGTTCATCATTTCCTTGGCCATATCTACATCGCGAATACGTGATTCGGCTGCAGTCAGGTTTTCGGAAGAAGTGCTCAGGTTGTTAACAGTATGCTCTAAGCGGTTTTGAATAGCGCCTAGGCTAGCACGTTGAGTGGAAACACTCTTAATAGCTTTATCCAGAGAATCTAAGCCTTGGGATGCCCCAGCGGCTGTTGATACATCCAAGCCAGATAATCCGAGTGCAGTGGTACGCATGTCGCTTATACCAAAGGTAATGGTTTGGCCTTTATTAGCACCGATTTGGAAAGTCATGCCACCATTGCCAGCAGTATCGGTCTGAGCCTTGGAAAGTCCCAAATCTTTAACCACTGTTTGACCGTCCTGGTCGCTAAAGGTCACGATGGCAGAATCATTTGCTATTGTTAGGCGACCATCATCGGTTTGGCGAGTCTTGACGGCTTCAACAAAGCCCTTTTGGCCCTGACTAACACCCTGCAAAGCATTATAGCTAGTAATAGCCGAGTTAATGGCAGTTTCTAAGGTAGTAGCAGTTGTAGCCATGGTATCACCAGGATTAATAGCAGCCATGCTTGCTACTTCCAAGTTGATTACCTTACCATCATTAGTGGTTACGTTAATATTAAAGGCTGTATTAGCAGCAATGCTAGTTCCGTTATACACGTTAGATCCTGTTGCGGTATCAGCTGTCGCTCCGATATAAAGTGCACCAATGCTAGCTGCATTGCCTGTAGCCTTCATAGTAATTTCAGACTTATCGCCTTTTGAACCACTTTCAAAAACAACGGCATCTCCAGCAGCGTTAACATAGGAATTAACATGAGCTACAGTAGCGCCAGCATCATTTGCAGAATTATATTTATCGATGGCGCTATTTATCGCATTGGTTAGAATATCTTTTACTTCTTCTTTTTTCGCGGTGTTTGCAGCACCATTGTCTAATGCAAGTGTATCCTTTTGTTGTTGAGTCAGCAAAGTATCCCAGTCAACTTCAATGGTATGACCATCAATAACCATGGTATCTTTTGCTGTAGTAACCGCTGTACTACCATCTAATCCCGTAACACCAGTCATAACAGCAGCAGATAATTTGCCAACAATCGAACCTTGAGTTACATTGCCACCGGAAACAGCACCGGAAGACTGCAAGTTACCATTCAATAGTTTTTGAGTGTTGAACTCAGTAGTATTACCAATACGATCAATCTCTGATTTCAACTGAGTAACCTCAGATTGGATAGCAGCACGATCATCAGCAGTGTTAGTACCATTAGCCGATTGGTCAGCTAGTTCGCGCATACGTTGCAGAATACTGTGAACTTCGTTCAAGCCGCCTTCAGCGGTTTGGATTAAAGATACGCCATCTTGGGCGTTACGACCAGCTTGGTCAAGGCCACGAACCTGCGCACGCATTTTTTCGGAGATAGCTAGACCTGCGGCATCGTCACCGGCTTTGTTAATTCTCAGACCTGACGACAGTTTTGCCAATGAACCTTGTGTCGAAGTTGCATTAGTAGTCATTTTGTTATAGGTGTTCAGAGCCGCCATATTGTGATTAATAATCATAATTTTTTCCTCCTTGATTTTCAAATCGGAGCTTCCTTGCCCCTTTTATTTGGTGTACAGTTTTTTTCTTCCGTCGGCCGCCGTAAGATACTCAACTATTTTACACTTTCACTATGTATATCGTGATGAGTTAATAATTTATTAATAGTTAAATTAACATTTTACAAATATTTATTAATTTTTTATTTATTTTTCTCTACAAAACAAATTCGTACAACTGACGCTAAATAAGAATAACTCATAACTGATTTGTTCTAATAAATGAAGTCAACACAACATCATTTATACCGAAGAAATCAACCAATGAGCTATTGTTAGCTTACAACACATGAATGGGCAAGTGCTTTGGTTAAAAATTAGAAATAATCATTTAATCGCTTTAATATCATTTAGACCACTTATATCAACAGGATTAGCGGCTTTCTTGTTTTCAGCTACAATCGCATCATAGATTTCGCCACGCAAAACTCTGATATCCCTTGGCGCCTCTATACCAATACGAATGTTCTCTCCTTTAATATCAACAATAGTGATCGTTATATTGTTGCCAATAATGATACGTTCACCAATTTTGCGGGTAAGCGCTAGCATAATTACTTACCCCCTTTAAATACAAATTCTTTGGTGGTATAGCTAGTCTTTTCTAATACTATCTGCCGTCCTGTCCGAGTTTGGCGGTTGATAACAATTGGCGCTAGTAAGTTTGCTGTAAGGTTTTCAATTTTTTCTGGAACTGCAACAATATTAATAATCAGTGGAGCATTATCTTCTGACAAATCCAATTCATCCACTGTCTGATCGTCAAGCTCAAATACATAGTCTTTAAAAAAAGCAAACGGATCTACTGTCAAAAAGGCAAGATTATTGTCGGTTGCGGATTGTAAAAAAGAGAACGGGCTCTCCGGCTGGTAGGGTAATAAAACAAAGGCAGTTTCATCCGGAAACCCCGGTAATCCACTTGGAAATTTAATGATATGCTCATCACGTATTTCAATTTCTCCAAACCTGGTTGAGTGAATAATCATGGACTAGCCCCCCTTAGGTTGTTTTATCAGCGTCTAAAAAAGACCCGGTTATCGCGCGCTGCACTCATAAAACATAATAAAATGAGGCAGAGAAGATGCCTCTGCCCGCTATTTCAGTAAAAAAATGATGTTTGTCATTGTACGCTACTATAATTATACCCATTATATATCATAGTGACAAGTAATTTGCAAACCAATTACGCTAATAAATTAACCTTTGCTTCTGTTGTACTATAGTGGACTGCCGGATATTGAAGCATTCTAAGGCTGATTTTGCCCGGGGTATAGTCTGTTTGGATATTGCCTCTTTTTAAGTTAATATCAAGTTTTCCAGAAAAAACGGTGATTTGTGGTTTTTGCGGGGTATAATTTATCACTGGATTTTCCAGTCTAGTCCACGTTAATTCTCCGTCTCGCGGCAGACTCTCTTCGGCAGCAATATTCACCGCAGCATCTTCCCTTGTCGCTATATGAGCGAGACGGTCACCATTAGCGGCTATTCTGCCAATAGTATCTAATGCCGTGTCCCGTCCGCGTTCAGCAACTTCCCTGGTAAGGTCGGTTCTGTTTTTCATACCATAAGAGGCACGAAACGGGTACATATCGATTTCCAGTCTGCCCTGCCCCTGTTTAATGTCTAGTTTAGCCGCTTCAGTATCAATTTCAAGTTGCGGGAGGGTGGTCTTCATAGTAAAATCAGCTTTTTGAATAGTTAGTTCAGTTTTAGCGTGTTGTATGGAAATAGTTAATCTAACGATAAGTATCTCCCCCCCTTTACTGAGGTGTACCTAAATATTAATCATTATTTCAAAAAGTCAACAAGTGATGTCGGCATAATCTTAGCTCCAATTGATAAGGCCGCTGTATACACATTCTGGCTTGTTTTGAAGTCCATCAAGGCCTTGGGAACATCCAAATCTTCGCTTTTCGAAAGGTCATCCGTAATAATTACATTATTATTTTTCAATAGGTTATTTGCCATTTCATACATGGAATACCGCCCGCCTAGCTGAGTTTGTTGATTAAGCAAACGGTCATGATCTTGTTCTATCCACCCCAGTGCTTCGTTAGAAAGTGTCGTCAGATTAGGATGGCCAGTATTTAGTTGATCTTTTATTGATTGCAAATGACGGAGCATTTCCATTGACGACCCAAAAACTTCATGTCCAGTTAAGTTAACACTGTCACGATCAGGGTTAGCCGAACCAGCTTGGATAACCATCGAAATCTTGTTATCGTCACCCAAATACTTATATTGGCCATCTGAATACTGAATTGGCTCAGTCTTATCCATTTGTCCCGCAAACACATATCTATCACCAATTTTAGTGTTGCCAATTTGTATAGCCTGTTTGATAAGTCCATCAATTTCGCTGCCGATTGCCTTAAAAGAATCTTCCGTATTAGAACTAATGGCCTGTATCGTCAGTTCCTTTGCCCGAGTCATTATTGAACTCAAATCAGATAGTGAGCTATCTGTAGTTTCCATCCAGGAAAGTGCGGTTTCCGCATTTTGTGTATACTGTTCATTGCCTGCCAGATTAGCCCTGTGACGTAATGCTCTGATGGTCTTAACAGGATCGTCTGAAGCGCGATGGAGAGCCTTGCCATCTGCCAGTTTTTCCTGAAGCCTGCTTTGTAAGTCCAATGATTTATTAAGACTTGATAAATAATTGTTAACAAGCATTTTATTCGTAACTCTCATTATTTTCCCACCTTATCTGCCAACTACGCCGGTTCCATTGATAAGTTTGTCAAGCATTTCATCCATTGTAGTAAGAATCCGAGCTGCGGCATTGTACCCTTTCTGGAATCTGACCATATCTGCCATTTCTTCATCCATATTAATACCAGATACTTCCTCCCGCCAATTTGATATTTGCTGCACCAAGGTAGTTTGGTTATCTGTTAAACGAGTTGCGTTCTCTTTTTGCGTTCCAAGCGTACCAATAAGCGAATTGTAATAGGTATAGAGCGAAATTCCATTTCCACCCAATTCAATATCACCAAGAACAGCAACCTTTAGTCTTTCCGACAATTTAACAGCGTTGTCGCCAGACGCATTTCCCTTGTTAACAGAAAAGGTATACGTATCTCCTGCTTTATTATCAGCATCATTCGCCATTGAAATAGTAACGCTTTGAGTTCCGTTTGTATATATTGTAAACGTTTTAGGAGTACCTACATCAGTACTAGTTATCGTAGAAGAGTAAGTATTGCCACCATCTGTCGAGTATTGAATGGTATTCACAGCTTGGTCAGTACCTGAAACAATTGTTGACACAATCTTCACTGTAAAAGCCTGTGGTGTCTCACTGGTATATGTGCTGTTAACAGTAGCTGATCCGCCCAAAGCATTGCTTTGACGAACGATGATTTGGTCTAAGTTTGTCTTCGCAGCAATATGTTTTAATCCATCAGTTGTAAACAAATCAGGACTGACTTTTAACTCATTTATCCATTGTCCATTTGTCGTTAAAGTAGCATCTGTGGCATAGTTTTTTGCTGGATCACCGAAAAAGTTATTATTGGTACTGTTATCTGTACCATACCCAGCCCGGTGGGTAGCATTAAATTCTTTTAGTAAAAATTTACTCATTGTAGACAATTTGTCCAGATAAGCTAGCATCCCTGACTCAGTCGAGTCACGAGAATCGATTAGCCCTTTCATTTCGCCATCTGTAAAAACCATAGGTTGCGTACTGTCTTGCGCATATACCTCAACTGCCTGCCAGCCATATTGCTGAGTAATTCCTGATGCGGTATTGTCCTTTGTATCAAGCTTGGTAACAGAATTGTAATCAACAAGTGTGATACCTGACATTTGAATTGTATAACTGCCTGATTGCTCTTCAGCAACATGAACTTTGGCAATTGAAGAAAGCTGATCAACAAGATAATCACGCCGATCCCTAAGGTCATTAGCATGATCATTGCCCCCCGCCTCCACTGTCACTATTTTCTTGTTGAGAGACAGAATTTCAGAGGAAATCTGATTAATTTTTTTTACGCGGAGATTTATAACCGAGTTAGTATCAGATACCATATCACGCAATTGATCTTTGGCGAGAGTAATAGCATCAGCCAATGCTACGCCGCGTTCCCTGACAACAGTACGTGTCCCTGTATCAGAAGCATTGGCAGATAAGGTTTGCCAACTACTCCAAAACTTATCCAAAACTCCCTGAATACCGGTATCAACAGGCTCAGTAAAAATACTCTCAATCTGACCCAGGCTATCTTCTAATATTACGCCTCGCCCTAGTGTCGCTGACTCTTTCCACATTTGCTTGTCAATAAATGTATTTCTGGCACGCGTAATAGACTGAATATCAACCCCAGTGCCTATCTGATTTTGTCCGTTTGCACCATATACTACGCTAGGATTGGTAGTAATTAAATTGACTCTTTGACGTGAATATCCAGCTGTGTTTGCGTTGGAAATATTGTGGCCAACAGTATCTAGTGACGCCTGCTGGGCTAATAAACCTCGCACGGCAATATTTAAACTACCAAAAGTTGAACTCATGAATTAACCTCCATTATACCTTTGCGTCAAAAATAGTACGAGATGTTCCTGATTGATTTGGCTTCCCTTGTGGTGCATACGTTTGCTCAGACACTGTTTGCGCCAAAATGTTTATGTTATAATTTACATAGTTTAGCGAGTGTTGAATAAGCTCAATATTTAGCTTATTCAACCTGTCTAGCTCATGCAAAATCTTTTCAATATCACTAATAGCGTCAGTCAATTGTTGAGCGTTTTTTAAATCTGCTTGCTCAATTAGACTGGTAATGGTTATATTATTATCCTCTATTCCATTCAACTTTGCTATTTCAGCAATAATGCCAACTCTCGCAGCTTCAATCTTATTGGCATTTAAAATAATTGCCTCTTCTTGTCTGGTAATAAGTTCAAGTTCATTGGGTTTAACTTCTACTAGAATCTCACGTTTTTTTCTGGCTAAGTCCAGCAAAATTTGATACATGTTTATTGTTTCAAGTAAAATTGCAAGAAGTTTATCCCACATAGCAGTCACGAATTAAACAGCCTCCTCTATTAGTAAAAACGTTCATTTTTGGAATAGGCAATAATTCTGTCGGCAAGTTCCCGTGAATCCACTTTGTATTCGCCGCTGGCAATCTTTTCAGACAGTTCATTAACTACTTCATCCCGCACCTCAGGCATGCCTTTAATTGCCCGCACGTACTGACTCACTTCCTGAGCCTGACTGGACAAAATGACTTCATCCGGCTGTTGAGCCGAACCAACCGCCTGGTTTTTGGAGCTTTTAGCCGTTTTCGTTTGCTCCCCATACAGTTTGGTAATATTTTGGATTGTTTTAATATTCATACTGAGCACCTCACAACTCGGGAATTCCTACTCATAGTATCGATAAAAATGGCAGGGATATTAATCCCCGCCACGCACAATTACAGCTATTCTGTTACGTTTATCAAGCTATATCTCTATTATACCCCGAATATCAACGTTATTCATTTTCTCCAAACTTTCCATACATTCGTGACCGACTTTTGGTCGATAATGGCTGGCGCTCATGCTCTTCGTGCTTTTCCTCGACTTTTATCTGATCCAGGATATTTCTACTGCATTTATCGCACAAACGTCCCTCGTCAATCAACGCTCCACAAGTTTCGCACGGATAGGAAATCGTACTACCCATTATCCGTCCGCTATGAAGCAGACGCAGTATTATTTTGTGTTTGACGCCGGTAGCTTTGTGGATCTCTTCTAATGTTGCCTTGTCTATATTGCGCATGTATTCTATTACTGTTTCCGCGTCATCTTCTTGCCGGCGATAACATTCAGGACAAACTCTTACCGCATTTTCCACATAAAGTTTGCCGCATTCTGGACAATTGGCTAATCCCATGAACTGACCCCCCTTCTTCTATTTGTAATTATATAGTATTTTCGCGTTATAGCCTAGGCCTTAAGACTCATTTCTTAAATTATGAGTATTTTTTTTAGAAATCAGGCAGGATTATGACGATTTATGGCTAATTAAACTAATGCTAATTTAGCGGTTTTTACTAAATCGTTGATCAAAAGAACGAGTAGACAGGTTGGTACTCGCCATCAGTCATTACGAACACAGTGTGGCAAACTCACTCTGTGTTACACTACGGAAACCATGCATCATGGTCTCCAACGAAAGGCAGTTTGTCGTGTATATGCTAACGCTAATGCAGGACCCGGAAGTTTATGCGGGCGATACGGAAACCTTCCATGGTATCATTGCTAATTTTATGCAGTTAATTCAATTGAAAAATGCAAAACTTTTTTTACACAGCCATCAGGTAGCCAATTATGCAGTAAGTGTTGCCGCAAAAATGCGACTCCCACGGGAAGAGATTGAGCGCATCCGTTTGGCCGCTCTTTTACATGATGTGGGACATATTACTGTGCCCAATCAGGTACTAGCCAAAATCCCGTACCTCTCGACCCGGGAGATGAGTGTATTTAAAAGCCACTGTAATGCCGGCAGTTATATGCTGGAGAATATTCCCTCCTGCCAGGAGCTTATTCCCTATATCCGCTTCCACCATGAACGTTTCGACGGTACCGGTTACCCGAAGCGGCTAAAAGGGGTAAATATACCGCTTGGCGCACGGATTATTGCGGTGACTGATCACTATGACCGTTTTATAAACCCTTGTACCCAAAACTGGGTGAAAACCAAGGACGAAGCCGTCCGTGAGCTCTTAAGCCTGTCCGGGATGGCATTTGACCCTGAAGTTGTCCGGGCGTTTATTGATGCGCTAGGCTAAGGTTATCTTGCCCCGCTTGCCAAGGCTAATCCCTTGACAGTTACGGCACCGCCCTTCTTCAATACCTTAGCACATTCTTCCATCGTCAGTCCGCTTGTGAAGATATCATCCACCAACAAAATATGTTTTCCTACTATAAGTTCTAGGCGCGTTACTTTAAACGCGCCTTTAATGTTTTTCTGGCGTTCTTTTAGGTTAAGTTCCCACTGCGGCGCAGTAGGCCTGGTTCGAACAAGTGCTTCTGTCCATTTAAGATTTTGCCGCGCTGCCCAAGGTTTAAAGATAAGCGCTGTTTGGTTAAAGCCGCGTTTTCGGTGACGGTCAGTATGTAGTGGCACAGGCACAATCATATCCATATCATCGTACCGGCCGCTGGTTATTGCATAATCTAAGAGTTGACTAAGTTTCGCAGCCTGCCGGGTGATACGTCGAAATTTCATATCGCGGATCAGGCGCTGAACAGCTCCGGTATAGTCAGTCACCGTCAAACACTCATCCAACCA
>JAEZVB010000036.1 GCA_023443285.1 Bacillota bacterium | reverse complement strand
CTACGTAACTCCCAATTGTGCTTGACAACCAGAACACACCCATTACTAGCTGCGGCCAATACTGCTTGGGCAAAAACGCGCCATGCTCCTCAGTTAGTATTTTTCTAAGTTCAGCCGCCCGCTCCGGAGCAGGCGATACTTTCCCCTCCAGCAACTGCCGAATATCTTGTGGAATATCTAACCGCTTGTTGATCGTCCCAGCCTCAATATCAACAATTAGTTCTTCGGCATGTTGCTGAGCATAATCAGCTAGCACTTTCAAACGCCCGGCATTATTACCGATGACAGCCATCATATCCTTGTGCAGCAAGGAAAATCGCATAATTAAATAATCCACGGCTTCATTATTAGATATATCCATGATTTCAGCAGGATAGGCATCTAATTTGGCTAATGCCGGGTCGACCTGTGCACGAGTAATACCAGATGCTGTTCCTATCGGAATTCCGGTTGGTGTCTTGGCAACAGCGGCCGCATTGGATAACGCTAGAAGATGTCCCATTTTTGTTGTACTGTTGATATTGGCTAACAAAATGGCGAGCCGAATGTTGGTTACCGCCTTCTTAGCGTCAGCACCGATTGCGCTCTCTGGGATGCTTTTCGGTTTACTGGAGGTAGTGCCGGAAGACTTAATGAAATAGTCTGGTTTTCCCGGAAAAAGAAGGTCTTGTTCGCCACTAACCATACGCTCGGCATAGGCTTCATAGTCTGACCAATTTGAAATAGGCACCTGTTTACGGAAATCCTCAATCGAAGTTATGGAAGAAAAAATGTGTCCTTGGCCAAACTCTGTATGTTGACAACCTTTGATTATATCCATTAGTACTACTTCCTGCACTTGCGGGCATAACGAAAACATGGCATTAATAACACCAGGAAATACCGTCTTCGGCAAATTAAGGAGTAGATTGGGCATTGGAGTAGTACGAGCTTCTTCCAGAATCTTTTTCATGCGCCATGGCATAGCAGGACGAGCCGACAGTTGTGCAGCAATATTGCGCAAAACACTTCCAGCAATATTGATCCCTGTTGCCGCTTCAAGTCCCTGAAACCCAGGCAACGAATTGGCCTCTCCCACGATAAAGCCGTCAGGACCGAACAGCAAATCAATCCCGCCGATATTTAAACCGAGAATACCAGCTACCTTTTCCGCCAATTCTTTGATTTCTGTATTCATTTCACAGGTTTTGCCGTGGCCGCCACCCGAGATATTCGACTTAAAGCCATCACCAGCATTTTGACGAATAAAACAAGCAATTGCTTTGCCACCAAGAATGAATACCCGTAAATCCTTGCCTTTGGTAGTCGCAATGTATTCCTGAATCAGTATCTCATCCTGACTCCCAGCCGCTTCATAAAGCTCAACCAAATTTTTAAGCTCCTCTGCAGACTGTACCAGCATGACCCCTTTACCTTTGCTGCCGCGAAGCACCTTCATAATTAGTGGAAATCCGAACTCAGACTCCATCCTTTTTAGGTCACACCCTGGTCTTAACAAGGCTGTTTTGGCGACAGGAATACCATGCTGCGCCAATATTTGCGAGGTTACTAACTTATCACCGGTTTTCAGCTTTACCTCGGCAGTGTTGATGCACAACACGCCCAACACATTAAGCTGACGAAGTACAGCAAGATTATAATAATCCATTTCATTGAGAAAAGCAGCTACAGCAAATTCAGGTAGTTCTCTCTTTTCTCCTTTTACGTAGATTGTCCCGTCATTAACATTACCTAGCATAAGCTCAATATCCTTAGGGTTTATAAGTTCTAGCTGTACATTGGCCTTAGCCGCTTCATCCGCTACTCGTTTCAGTTCATGTATATCTGTATCGTTATGCAAAATCCATCCGTGCATAGGACGCCTCCCTAACTTAATACATACTTTAATACGTTCTTCTCCATAATACATAATTTCTGGGTTTATTGGAACTATTGGCCATACCGATAATTCATGTTACAATGACAAGAGTAAACTAGGACTTCAACATTGCAAATTTTTAATTCGAAGGTGTAACATGCAGGATTTGACCAAAGGTAATGAAGTAAAACAAATAATTTCTTTCACGATCCCCATGTTTATTGGCAGCTTTTTTCAACAGTTCTATAATATAGTGGACAGCATCATAGTAGGTAATTATGTTGGCGCCCATGCGTTAGCTGCAATAGGGACAAGTACACCAATTGCCTTCTTTTTTGTGGTAACCATGAATGGGTTTGCGTCCGGAATGGCTATCGTAGCTACACAGTTGTTTGGCGCACAGCGCTTGGATGAACTGCGCAGTGTAGTATTCTCGACTTTTTCGACACTGATTGCCATTTCACTGGTTATATCAGCAGGCGGAGTATGGGCGGCAAACTTGATATTGAAGTATCTATTAAAAGCACCCGAATCCATCCTCCAAGACGCCACTACCTATCTGCAAATTTATTTTGCCAGCTTAGTCTTTATTTTTCTTTATAACGCAGTCTCCTTCCTCTTGCGGGCAATTGGAGATTCGCGAACTCCCGTGTATTTTTTAATCATCTCCTCTGTTATCAATGCCTTACTGGCCCTCTTCTTTGTCAAAGAGCTGGGCTGGGGAGTCGCAGGAGCTGCCTGGGCTACTTTCATCGCCCAGGGACTATGTAGTATCGGCCTTATAACCTATACTTACATGGCGATACCCGTTTACCGTCTTAAGTTGGGTGAAGTTGCCTTTGACAAAAAGCTGCTATATATGACTTTATCACAGGGACTGCCAAATGCCCTCCAACAAGCCTTTCTCGGTGTAGGCGGCTTAGCATTGCAAGGGCTTGTTAATAGCTTTGGCGAAATTACCATTGCCGCAACCAGTGCCGCCTTCAAGGTTGAACAAATCGTGAATCAAATTTCTTTAAACCTTAGCAGGGCTATCAGTATTTTTACTGGACAAAATATTGGTGCCGGCAATATTGAGCGAGTCAAAAGAGGCCTGCGGCATACGCTGGTAGCAGGAGCTGTTATCGGACTACTCTGCAGTGCTATTGTTATTTTGTTCGGTGAAGCGATTATTGGTATATTTCTTGATTCCAATACTGCTCATACTTCCATTAACGAGCAAGTCCTCTTTCAAGGACAGCAATATTTATCTGTGACTGGGTACTTCTTCCTGTTTGTGTTCGCTACCAATATCCTTGCTGGCATGCTCAGAGGAAGCAGCGATACAGTATATACAACGGTTGGCACGTTAGCCATCTTTATCATCCGGATTGCAGCTGCCTATAGCCTGGCAAGTATACCAGCCATCGGCTATCAATCCATTTGGTGGTCTCAACCATTTATGTGGGTTATTGGTGTCGCTGCATTATGGCTACGCTATAAAAGCGGAGCCTGGAAAACCAAATCCGTCATTTGCCGACTACAGAAGCTAAAACAGGCAAATTCGTAAGGGATAATCTTGTCAGTATTTATAAAGTCTTAATTTCACATATAACAAAAAACTCCTGCCAAATTTCCACAAAATTGGCAGGAGTTTTTTTGTTATTACCAAAGGTACGGTCTTCTTGACAAATCTTAAAAACAGAAACCCCTTTGAAAACAAGCTATCTTTTCCTACATCATTGGATCCATTTTCAGAGCCGGATGTTGTTTTTCTTCGAGGAACGGTAAAATTTCTTCTTCTGTAGTACCAACGGTTTCGTCGGCAATTTTATCTACGAAGTCAGCACCGAGGCCTGCAGCTTCTGCAGCTTCAACAAGATCTTGACCCAAGAACTCTTTCAGTTCTTTCGGCATCCATACAAGACGGGCAAGCCCACCATCAGCTTTGATAAACTTCTGGCTAGGAATGTACCGACGACCCAGACCCATGAAACCAGGAGTCTGTAAACCGCCACCGCAAGTACCGGCAAGTCCGGAGAAGGTCATGCCGCAAGGAGTATCGCCAGCATGCTCACGAGTGGTGATCATGACGCCGTTAGTTAACGGTAAAATTGCCATAATGGCTTCGAAGCAACCGCAGGAAGTCATCGGGGAATCCATAACAGTATAGAAGTTTACGGCTTCTACAGTACTGTTAGAATTAGCATAAATGAAGTCATTCAGGTTTTTCCACTGACCTTTTTCTGCATCAAGGCATTCGCCTTTTTCGATTGGTTGGTTAGGTCCAAGCGGATTGATCTCATTGGAAGCTTTAGCATCAAGCCACGAAACTGCGCCGCACAAGCCTAAACGTTCTGGTGATACTACGCACACATGGTTCGGAGCAAAGGACTGACAGAGTGTGCAGGAGTAGTAGGTTTCAACATCATCAGTAAGGCCTTTGAGACGAGCGTCACGGGCTGCATATTTCTCAATAGCAATTTTGATTTTTTCTTCGATAACATCTTTATCGGTAATAATGGTAACTTGTACACGGTCAACGATAGCAGGGAAATCGGATTTAAATTTGGCAATCAGGATTTCACCGAAGTCTCTGATTTTGAAGCCAGCAGCATGGGCATTCTTACCAATACGTACCCACATCATGTTACGTTGTGCTACGTGCCACAAACCTTCGCCATAGTTCAGGTTGTAGTGAACGCGACGCTCAAGTACGCCTTCGAAGTCTTCCTGCATTTTACGGCCATAGATATCAATCATAAAGCCTAGCGGGAATACGCTGCCTTCTGGCATTTCATCAATTTCTGGTCCGATAACTTCAATCTTTCCATCTTCCACTTCATCAGCACCGCACATCCGAACAAGTTCGAAGCTGGTGGAACGGCCGCCGCCGAACTCAACCCAGGCATCTTTCTTACGGATGGTTTCGCCTTCGAAAGCAGGTCCGATAGTAATCGGTACAGGGATATCAACAATTTTAATTTTAATGCCGCGCATTTCCAGACCAAGTTTAGCGATTTTTTCATAGTCTGGCTCGGATTGATACCAGTCAGGAATTTCCTCGGCTACCGGTTGATCGGTAACTGTCGGGAAGCCCATGAACATAGCACCAAACTCAGCAGCAAATTTAACGATATCATTAGGTCCAAGCTGAATAACAAAGGCAAATACGCGTTTTGCCTGATATTCGATAGCCCGCTCGCGCTGACCGGCAGGAATACCACCGAAAGCAAGACCGGCGCGGAAAGCGAAGTTAACAGCATGGATAACCTGGGTGAAGTTACCAAGTGGGAAGGTAATGAATTCAGAACCGATTTTTACGTTCTCTTCAATACACTGCTCAATTACTTCGTTAGCCAGGAATACCATAATGCCTTTGGACTGGAGGTCTTTTACCAGTTTGGCAGTGGATTTGCTGTCTTTACCTTTACCAACGATAACGGCAACACCAGGAATGGTTTGGTCAACCAAAGGTACGCCGAATTTACGCAGGATCGGGTCAGAGATAAAACCGCAGTACGGGAATTTATCAGGTTTTGCACCGTTAAGATAACGCAAAGCCTCAATAACTTCAGCTGCATACAGAGTAGCTTCACCATTCAGTTTAGCGTTTTCTAAAGTCAGCTCTTCTTTGATGTTGGTAGTACGAATTCTGTTAAGAATTGGGGCAAGATCACCAATGGTATTTACCTCTTCACCGCTCAGGGCAGTGATTACAGGAAGTCTGTAAGCAGTATCAGGATATTTTACCGGGCAGTCAGCACCGTGTTCCTTAATGGCCTTTGCCAGAAGAATTTCCGCATAGCTGGTAGCTGTGACGGCACCTTCATAGGCGCCTTTAAAAAGCTCCATAGACATATTGTTTTTCGTCCTCCTTCATAGAGTCAATCTTATTAT